>NZ_JBFARL010000013.1:0-76173 GCF_040674655.1 Actinomadura sp. NPDC049753
GCACGCTCCCGCGCGGCGACGTGCCGGCCGGTCCCGCCGGCCGACGGCTCGCACCGGGCGCCATCTCGTGGTGGCGCCCGGTGCGGCGGCATCCGAGCACGAGCCCGAGCACGACCAGCAGCCCTCCGCCGCCGAGGACGAGCGGGAACAGCACGCCGGAGTCGCGGTCGTCCTGCTGCGCGGCCGGCCGCGGCGTCGCGGCCGGGGGCGGCGGCGTCTCCACCGGCCCGCTGGAGGTCTTGTTGATCTGGTTGGCGGCGACGAGGGTGCGGACCGCGTCGACCGTCCCGCGGCATTCGGGCGACCCGGTGGGGTGGGCGGCGCGGGCCGGCGAGCCCTGGATGAGCGCCCGCCGGACCTCCTCGGGGCTCAGCCTCGGGTAGCGGGAGCGGACGAGCGCGGCGACCCCGGCGACGATCGCGGACGAGGCGCTGGTCCCCGTCCCGACGACGTAGCCGTTGCTGGCGTCCGCGCTGACGATCTCGACGCCCGGCGCGCAGACCGCGGCGCCCGAGCGCCGGTTGCTGTCCTTCCAGAGGCGCAGGCGGCGGTCGAGCGCGCCGACGGCGATCACGCCCGGGTAGGCGGCGGGGAAGTTCTTGCGGTTCGCTCCGGAGCCGTCGTTGCCGGCGGAGGCGATGAGCACGACGCCCTTGGAGAGCGCGTACCGGATCGCCCTCTCCTGCGAGGGCGTGCCGTTGTAGGACTGGCGGCCGCCGCCGAGCGACATGTTGATGATCCCCGCGCCGTGGTCGACGGCGTACCGGATGCCCTGGGCCACCGCGTCGCGGTCGCCGCCGCCGTCCGGCTGCTGCCCGTTGTCGCGGCGCAGCGGGTCGTCGTTCTCCAGCGTGACGCGGACGGACAGGACGTTGCTGAGCGGCGCGACGCCCATCATGCCCTGCGACAGCTCGGGGCCGTGGCCGTGACCCGCGATGATGCTGGCCATGGACGTCCCGTGCAGGCCCCAGTAGCGGCTGCCCGGACGGCGTACGCCGCCGGTCAGGTCGGGGCCGGTGACGACGCGGCCGGTGAGGTCGGGGTGGCGCCGGTCGACGCCGGTGTCGAGGACGGCGACCGTGACGCCGCGCCCCCTGGAGTACCGCCACGCCTTCTGGGCGCGCAGGACGTCGAGGTGCCACTCGCGGGAGCGGATCTGGTCGGTCGGCGCGTTCAGCAGCGGCCCGGCCACGGCACCGGCCGACGCGCCGCGCACGGCCCGGTCCTTCGCGGGGGAGTCGGAGACGATCGCCGCGGGCACGGCCACGGCGGCGCCGAGCGTGAGCGCGGTGAGCGCCGCGGTCGTCCTGGCGCCGAGCCGGAGCAACGGCACGGCCGGTCGGGGGTGCGCCGGACGGCGCCGACCGGCTTCGGACACGCCGCCCCTCCCTCTGGCTGACCGCCGCGCTCCACGGCGGGTGACATTCTGCCACGCGAACCGCCCCTGGCCCGGGCACTCGGCACATTAGGGCACGGGCCCGGACAGCGCGGATCTTCCCGGACCAGCCTTCCGTACTCACGGGTAATCAAACCGGGCACGGCATGCTAACCCGAGCGCGCCGTCCGGGTCACTGTGATCCCGCACCCGTCAGTGCCCTCACCGTCAGGTCGTCGTAGCGCTCCCGGTCGGCCTTCTCCCGTCCGGCGAAGGTGCCGGCGACCGCGCACGCGAACCCGATCGGGATCGACACGAGGCCCGGGTTCTCCAGCGGGAACAGGTGGAAGTCGACGCCCGCGGGGAACAGCGACAGGCTCTCCCCCGTCACCGGATCGACCTTGCCGGAGACGACGGGGGAGAAGATGACCAGCACCAGCGACCCGACCAGGCCGCCGTAGATGCCCGCGACGACCCCGGCGGAGTTGAACCGGCGCCAGAACAGCGACAGCACGATCGCCGGGACGTTCGCCGAGGCGGCCATCGCGAACGCCAGCGCCACCAGGAACGCCACGTTCAGGTCGCGGGCGACCACCGCCAGGACGATCGCCAGCGAGCCGACGAGGAACGAGGCGAACCGCGCGACCGCGACCTCCTGCGACTCGCGCGGGCGGCCGAGCATCAGCACCTGGCCGAAGTAGTCGTGCGCCAGCGACGCCGACGACGCCAGCACCAGCCCGGACACGACCGCGAGGATCGTCGCGAACGCCACCGCCCCGATGAACGCCAGCAGGACGTCCCCGCCGGCCCGCCCGCCGACGTGCTGCCCGACGGCCTGCGCGAGCTGCGGCACCGCGGTGTTGCCCGACGGGTCCTGCGCCACGATCGCGGACCGCCCCACCAGGGCAGCGGCGCCGAAGCCGAGCGCGAGCGTCATCAGGTAGAACACGCCGACGAGGCCGATCGCCCAGGACACCGACGTGCGCGCGGCCCGCCCGTCCGGGACGGCGAAGAACCGCGAGACGACGTGCGGCAGGCCCGCCGTGCCGAGCACGAGGGCGAGCGCGAGGCTGATGAAGTCGAGCTTGTTGACGACGGTCCGGTAGGCGTCGCCCGGGACGTCCTGCCCGTACTGGAGCCCGGGGCGCAGGAACGCCTCGCCCTTCCCGCTCGCGTCGGCGGCCGACCCGAGCATCGCGCCGGCGTCGAACCCGAACCTGCCGAGCACCAGCGCCGTCAGCACCACCGCCCCGGCCATCAGCAGCCCGGTCTTGATGATCTGCACCCAGGTCGTGGCCTTCATGCCGCCGAACGCCACGTAGAGGATCATCAGCGCGCCGACCGCCACGATCGTGACGGTCTTGGCGGTGCCCGAGCCCATCCCGAGGAACGGCTCGCCGCGGTGGATGCCGAGCAGCAGCGACACCAGCGCCCCGGCCCCGACCATCTGCGCGAGCAGGTAGAACACCGAGACGGTCACGGTGGACACGGCCGCGGCCCGCCGCACCGGCGCCTGCCGCCGCACCCGGCGCACCAGCACGTCCCCCATCGTGAACCGGCCCGTGTTGCGGACCAGCTCGACCAGCAGCAGCGCGAGCAGCCACGCCACGAGGAACCCGATCGAGTACAGGAACCCGTCGTACCCGTTCAGCGCGATGATCCCGGCGATGCCGAGGAACGAGGCCGCCGACATGTAGTCGCCGGCGAGCGCGATCCCGTTCTGCGGGCCGGTGAACGTCCGCCCGCCCGCGTAGAAGTCGTCGGCGCCGCGCGTGGTCGCCCGCGCCCGCACCGTGATGGCCAGCGTGATCAGGATGAACGCCAGGAACAGCCCGAACGTCAGCGCGCGCCCCGTCACCGCAGCTCCCCGGCCAGGGGGTCCAGCCGCCTGCGCGCGTACGCCAGGTAACCCCAGGTCAGCGCGAACGTCGAGACGAACTGCAGCAGCCCCAGCAGCAGCGCGACGTTGACGTTCCCGGCGACCGTCCGCGCCATGAACCCGCGCGCGAACGCGGCCAGCCCGACGAACACGAGATACCACCCGAGGAACCCGGCCGCGACCACGACCGCCGCCCGCCGGAACCGCCGCCGCAACAGCAGGAACCTCTCATATCCCGCAACTGGCGCAAGTCCCCCCGCCATCGGTCTCCCCCTGCCCCTTCGTTACTCTCCGCGTCCTTTCGGTCGCCCTATGAGAGCAAAGATTCGCCGACCGCAAGCGCCGTTTGACGAGATCCGCATGACGGCGGCCGGAGACGGCCAAACGGCCGCCGCACCGGACCGGCGGCCGCGGCCGCGCAGGTGAGGAGGGGAACGGCGGTCAGCGTTCGTAGCGGCGATGGCCGCGCCTGGCCCGGAGACCGGCGACGATCGCGACGCCGAGAACCGCCAGGCCGATCTGGAAGACCAGTTCGATCCAGTCGATCCCGTTGGTGGTGGCGACGCCGACCGACTGCGCGATGGCCGTGCCGATGATCGCGGCGACGATGCCGACGAGCACGGTCAGGATGACGCCGATGGGCTGGCGGCCGGGCAGCAGCAGCCGGCCGAGCGCCCCGATGATCGCGCCGATCACGATCGCGCTGATGATGCCTGTGATGTTCATGTCCTGGCCTGTGCCCGTTCAGGCCCGAACGTCACCTTTTCGGGCCGTCCCCCATGGACCGGAGGTCGTCGAAGGTCAGCGCCGGGCCGCCGAGCTCCCCGGGGCGTCCGGCGCGCAGGCCGTCGATGAGCAGGTCGAGGTGCCGGTGCGCCAGTTCCTCGCCCGTCTCCCGCGGCAGCGGGCCGGGCAGCGGGCGCGACAACCGCACGAGCAGCATGCCGACATCGCCGTGGGTGACGTCCGGACGCAGGTCGCCGTCCTTCTGGGCGGCGGCGACGAGTTCCTTCATGACGGCGACGCCCTCGTCGCGGGTGGCGGCGATCTCCGCGTCGTCGAACGGGATCTGGTCCAGCAGGACGGGGAAGACGGCGCCGATGCGGATGTCCAGCACGCGGTGCATGTAGCGGACGAGGGCGTCGAAGGCGGTCTCCTCCTCGTCCCGCGCGCGCCTGACCTCGTCCCGGGTGCGCTCCAGGGCGTCCAGGGCGACGGCCCTCGTCAGCGCCTGCCGGTCCGGGAAGCGCCGGTAGAGGGTGGCGATGCCGGTGCCCGCGCGCCGCGAGATCTCCTCCAGCGGAGCGCCCGGTCCCTGCTCGACGAACACCTCACGGGCGGCGGCGAGGATCCGGTCGCGGTTGTCCCGCGCGTCGGCCCGCAGCGGCCGCTGCTTCGCACCCATGAACCCAGCGTAGTGGAGGCCCGACCTCCGAATCTACGTTATTCCGCCGCTAACCGGAGACATAACCTCCGGCCAGTGCTACCGTGCGAATAAGTGGAGAGAAAGCCTCCGGAAGGAAGAGATCATGGATGCCGCCACCCGGACTCCCGCCCGGACCCGCCCCGCCGAGCCGCTGACCGTCGACGCCACCGGTCCCGCGGACGTCCGCGCCGCGGTCCTCGCATCCCGCGAGCGCGGGCTGCCGCTGACCGTCCAGGCCACCGGGCACGGCACGGTCGTCCCGCCGGACGAGGGGCTGCTGCTGAGGACGTCCCGCATGTCCCGCGTCCTCGTCGACCCGTCCCGCCGCGTCGCCCGCGCCGAGGCCGGCGCCCGCTGGAGCCATGTGATCGCCGCCGCCGCGCCCCTCGGCCTGTCGCCGCTGTCGGGCTCGCACGCCTCCGTCGGCGTCACCGGCTACACCCTCGGCGGCGGCGTCGGCTGGCTGTCCCGCCGGTTCGGCTTCGCCGCCGACCACCTGCTGCGCGCCGAGCTCGTCACCGCCGACGGCCGGCACCTCACCGCCGACGCCGACCGCCACCCCGACCTCTTCTGGGCACTGCGCGGCGGCAGCGGCAACTTCGGCGTCGTGACGTCACTGGAGTTCCGGCTCCACCCCGTCTCGACGGTCTACGCGGGGGTCGCGCTGTTCCCGGCCGAACGGACCGCCGAGGTCCTCACCCAGTTCCGGGACGACGCTCCCACGCGCCCCGACGCGCTTTCCATCTCGGTGGCGCTGGCCAACCACGCGGACTACGGCCGGGTCGTCGTCCTCCGCGCCGTCTATGCGGGAACCGCCGAAGACGGCGCGCGCGCGTTGCGTTCCCTACTGAAGGTCGCGGGTCCGCCGCTGCATGACAGCTTCCGGACGATGCCCTACGCCGAGACCGAGTCACTGGGCGGCACCCCGCCACTGCACTTCCACCTGTACGCCGACCTACCCGACGCCCTCATCTCTGCGATCGCCCACAGTGACGCCTCGGGGATCGAGGTGCGGCACTGGGGCGGCGCCATGGCGTGTCCCGCCCCCGGCGCCGGCCCGGTCGGCCACCGGGAGGTCCCGTTCTCCCTCACGATCGAGGGCTCGGCCACGGACGCCGCTCCGCTCGCCGCCTTCGCGACCGGTGGCTCGTTCCTGAACTTCCTGCACGACACGTCCAGGACGGCCACCGCCTACACCCCGGAGAACTTCCGGCGGCTGCGCGAGGTCAAGCGCGCCTACGACCCGCAGAACGTGTTCCACCGCAACCACAACATCCGGCCCGCCTGAGCGGCTACCTCCGCACGACCCGCATCGGAAGGGCCCCGGCAGGACGGAACGTGATCTCCGCCCGGACGGGCACGGCCACGCCCGGTACCAGGTCGAGCCGGTGCGTCCGGGCGATGGTGGCGAGCACCAGGGTCGCCTCCAGCATCGCGAAACCGGCGCCCACGCAGATGCGGCGCCCTCCGCCGAACGGCAGATACGCATACCGGGGGTGTGTCTGCTCCCCCATGAACCGCTCCGGTTGGAAGCCCTCCGGATTCGGCCAGACCTCGGCGTTCCGATGGATCAGGTACGGCGGCACAGCGATCGTCGAACCTGCCGGCACCCGCACTCCGGCGACGTCGTCGTCTTCCAGAGCGTCACGCTCGATGGTCCAGGCAGGTGGACAGAGCCGCATCGCCTCGGACAGAACGGCCTTCGTCCAGGGCATCCGGTCGACGTCCTCAGCCGTCGGCTTCCTGCCGCCCAGAACCTCGTCTACTTCGTCCTCCAGGCGGTCCCTGGCCGCCGGGTACTTCGACAGGAGCATGAACGTCCAGGCGAGCGAAGCCGCCGTGGTCTCGTGCCCGGCCAACAACAGGGTGAGAACCTCGTCACGCAGCTCTGCCTCGCCGAACTGACCGCTCCCCTTGAGGAGATTCAACAGTTCGCCACCGGACGAGCCCTTCACGACCCGCTGGACCATGCCGTCGAGGTGCTCCATCGCACCCCCGAGCCCCGGCACCCGCTGATACACGCCGCGCTTCGCGGTCGCCCCGGGCAAGAAGGTGCCGACAACGGCCGCTCTTTGGAGCGCCTCAAGCGCCCGCCCCGTCTTCTCGGCTTCCCCTTCAAGCTCGCTGCCGAACAAGGCCCGTCCCACGATGCCCAACGTGAGGCGTCGCAGTTCCCCCGCCGCGTCTAGCGCGACCCCGTCGGGCCACCGTTCGACGGCTTTCGCGGCCGTATCGACCATCTGCGGTGCGAACCCGACGACATGACGCTGCGCGAACACCGGCTGCACCATCCGCCGATGCCGCCGCCACGTCCCGCCTTCACTGGTCAGGAGACCGTCCCCGAGAACGGCCCGGAGCGGCCGATACGTGAACGCCTTCACGTAGTTGTCCTGGTTGGCGACGAGGACCCGTTCGGCATGCTCGGGACGCGACAGAAGGAAGAACGCCCGGTTCCGTCCGAACGGCACCCGCACGGCGTCTCCGTAGCGTCTGGCCAAGGCCCCGTAGGTGTCAAGCGGGTTCCGGGCCATCCGGCCCCACCACCGAACAGCCTCGACCGCCCCCGGCCCCTGCGCACCCCGTTCGTCCATGCCTCAACCGTAGGAACCGTCCCAACCCCCGACAACCCACCACGAGCGCACGGCCGGCAGGCCACCAGGGCGGCGGCCCCGCCCTGGACAGAGCCATGCAGGCCGCCCTCCCGGACGCCCTGTGCGGCACCTGACCCGCTCTATCTCACTTTCAGTAGTCGATTGACCACATAAGGCCATCATCACGAGCTGACGTATCGTCACTCTCCGTGTAAGTCTTGTCGCGTGGCGTCACTCAAGCCGCAAACCACACCAGACGAACGGAGAGCCCCCCGATGGCCAATTGGAAAGCGCGCCTCCTCGTGACCACGACCGCCCTGGCCGCCTGCGCCACCGTGACCGGCCCCGCGGTCTCGACCGCCGCCCAGGCCGCCACGGTCACGACGCGCACCGCCCAGGCGGACCTGCCCCCAGGCGTCGTCAAGCTCAACGACGCAGAGGGCTGCCCCCCGGTCACCCTCTGCCTCTACCGGGACTACAACCGGCAAGGCCCGGCCTACGGCATCGGCGCCGGCTACAGGGTCGACCTCAAGGACCTGCCCATGGGCGACGACACCGCCGCCAACAACGTGTCCTCATGGGTCAACAACGCCCACGGCCTCGCCGTACTGATCGACGAGGCCAACGGCAAGGCCCGCCCCCTGTACCCCGGCCAGCCCCTGGAGGAGCCGCCGTCCGACAACGACACCGTCGACCTGGTCGACTGGGCCTGACGCCCTAGAGGCCGCACTCCTCCATTCCACTTCCCTTGCGCGCCGCCACGAGAACGACACGGTAGGAACCGGCCGTCCGCACTAGGCGCGGACGGTGACGCAAAGCAAGGGAGGACGATTTGGCCACACAAGTGCGCAAGCGCAGGAACAGGAAGTGGTGGGTGCTGGAAGTCGGCACCAACAAGGAGATCTCCGGGCCTTACGACACCAAGGAAGAGGCCGAGGAGGCGAGGGACGCTGCGAAAAGCTGACCTGCCTTTCTAACTGAACCACCGGCTCCCCGCGCTCTGCGCGGGGAGCCGGCTTGCTTCCCGCCATGCACCGCTCCGGCCCCCCGCCTCCGCGACCAGCGACTACAGATCGGTCCCCACCGGACGCTTGCGCAGTGGGCGCCGCTCAGGACGGTCAGTACCGCAGGCGTGCTCAGTACGAACGTATTCCGACAAACCCAATTATTCACAGCCGTGCTCAGCGCGGCCCTTAACAAAGGAAACCGATCGTGGACATCATCGCCATGCTCAAGCGCAACCGCATCGTCCTCGGCGTCGCGGCCTTCGTCAGCTTCATCGTCTTCGTCTCGGGCGATGGGGCCCACTTCATCTTCACCGCTCTGGGGGCCGCCCTGGTCCTCGGCGGCTACACGATCGTCCAGCGGCTGGCGAAGAACCCCGCCGAGGGAAAGAAGTACCTGGTGACCGGTGCCATCGTCCTCACGGCGATCGTCACCACCGCCATCAACAGCGACATCAGCGTCGACGCCGTGGGCCACACCGTCACCGGCATCGGCGGCACCGGCCTCATGCTGGTGATGTTCCTGCTCTTCAAGCACTTCTGGGCCGACGGCTCGAAGTGAAACCCCACCGGGGCTCGCGCCGAGCCCTGGTCCGACCTAAAAACGGCCCCCGCGGGGCCGTTTTTTGGTTCCCCGGGCTTCCCCGGTCAGCGACCGATGGCCGCGAGGACGTCGTTGGCGATGGCTTCGTCGATCCTGCCGTCGGGTGCGCCACCGACGCCGATGCCGGCGATGGGGAAGCCCCTGTACTTGACGGGGACGCCGCCGGGCAGCACCAGAGTGCCGGGGATCTGCTTGATCGTTTCGTTTCCGGTCAGGGCGCTCGTAGGCTGGCCGAACGCCACGGCGGTGTAGGCCTTGCGCTTGGCGGACTCGTACGTCTGCGGGCCCGCCTTACGGGTGCGGACCACGAGCCGGATGGTGCCGGCCCGTTCCATGATGACCATCGTCACGTGCTGGTTCCCGTGCCGCCGCGCCGAGTGCACCAGGGCCCTGGACGCCCGGACGAGCGCACTGTCGGACAGGACCCTTTCCGGTGCCGTGGCCTTGCCGTGCCCCCCGTGCCCGCCGTGCCCGCCGTAGGCGGTGACGGCGGCGGCCGGCGCCGCGGCCGACGCCGTCCCCGTACCTCCGAAGGTCCCGGCCGCGACCGCGCCCAGCGCGATGGCGCCGCCAACGAGATGCCTGATCGCCATGTCTCCCCCGATTCTTCAACTTGCCGCTACATAGAGTGATCGTCCAGGTATGGACGGTAATCGGGAGGCAGTCCGGGAACAACCCGCTGTGCGCAGAGCGCCGAGCAACACTCGGAAAACGAATCGCCATGGGTCCCCCAAGCGGGGCGCGAGCGGAGTTCCCTCAACCACGCTGACCTGCTGGTGACGCTCGCTGCACGACCGCACGGCCCGGCCGGTCGTCAGCTGAGCGCCAGGGCGAACACGAGGGCGAGAAGGAGAGAGTCGAGCCTGTCGAGGAGGCCGCCGGCCCCCGCGAGCCACGAGGCGGAGTCCTTGGCCTCGACCCCCCGCTTGACCATCGACTCCAGCAGATCCCCCAGCGGGGCGCCGACCGCCACCGCGACGGCCCAGGCGGGCGTGAACGCACCGAGCGCGGCCAGCGTCCCCAGTCCCGCGGCGGTCCCCGCGAGCAGGCCGCTCCAGTGCTTGGACGGCGACAGCCGGGAAAGGGGCGGCCCGCCCATCGACCGGCCGGCGAAGGAGGCGGTGATGTCGGCGATCGACACCGCGGCGAACAACGCCAGGACCTCCGGTCCGAGCAGGACCACTCCGGCCAGCGGCGCGAACCAGATCACTCCCAGCACCCCGAAGCACAGCCTGGAGAGGCCGCCGGCCGCGTCCCCGGCCAGCACCGGCACCAGGGCGACGGCCGCGAGGGTGAGGACGAGGACCTGGGGCAGATGCGCGGGCGCCGCCCAGGCCGTCACGGGCGCCACGGGCACGGCGACGGCGAGCACCGCGCGGTCCGGCCGTGGAAGATCGGTCAGGCCGCCGTATTCGAGGGCGCAGGCCACTCCCGCCGCAGCGGCGAGGACGGCCGCACCGCCGGGGCCCACGTCCAGCGCCACGACCACGACGGGCACGCCCACCGCCCAGGCGCACCACCGGAGCATGTACTCCCGCCGTTTGGACATCACGACCGCGATGCCGCCGACGAGCAGCGCACCGGCGAGGTAAGGGAGCGGATCCGCGATCCCGGTCACGCCATGCCGAGCGGGACGCGCAGGGCCTCGGCGACGGTGACCGCCACGCGGGCGTTCGCCGCGGCGTCGCGTACCGCGATCCGCACCGTCCTGCCCTCGAACGCCGGCGACATCGGCGACAGGTCCCGCAGGAACACGCCCCGCCGCCTGCACCGGTCGACGAGCCGGGACGCGGTGAGCCCGCCCCTGGGCAGCGTGAGCAGGACGAAGTTCGCCACCGACTCGCTGACGCGCAGGTTCTCGCCGGCGTCGGCGAGCGCGGCGGCGAGCTCGGCGCGCAGCACCGCCGTCTGGGCCCACCGCGAGGCGTAGTACTCCGGATCGCGCAGCGCGTTCACCGCGGCTATCTGGGCGGGCAGGCTCACCGCCCACGGCGGGGTCCAGCGGCGCAGCTCCGCCGCGATCGGCGGAGGCGCGGTGAGATAAGCCGCCCGCAGGCCCGACAGGGCGTACATCTTCGACAGCGATGTGCAGACGACGGCATTGCCGGCCTCAGCCGCGTAAGGCTCCAGCGTCTGCCCCGCGCCGACGTAACCGGCGTACGTCTCGTCGATCCAGAACCGGGTCCCGACCGGCGCGTCCTCCATCACCTTCCGCAGCCGGGCCGCGTCGGCATGGACCCCGGTCGGGTTGTTGGGATTGACGATGACCACGAGGTCATAGCGGTTCCGCAGGGCGCGGGCGAGACGTTCCGGGTCTATCCGCCAGCCCTCCGCGCGGTGCAACGGGAACCGGTCGGCACGGCAGCCGATCACCCGCTCGACGACATGCGCGTACTCACCGTAGGAGGGGTCGATCAGCAGGACCCGGCTGGAGGCGTCCAGCCAGCCGCGGAACGCACGGAAGATCAGGTCGGAGGAGCCCGCCCCGACGGCGAGGGCGCTCTCGGGCAGGCCCCGCCGACGCGCGATCTCCTCGACGAGACCGTCCGCCCGCACCGGCGGAGACGTGCGCGCGATCCAGTCCAGTCCGCGGGTCAGGGCGGCGACCGCGGCGGGCGCCGGCGGGAACCATGCGTCGAGCACGTCGGCGGGGACCACGTCACCGCTCGCGTCCAGGGTCTCGAACCCCCGTCCCAGCGCTTCGACGGACGCACCGCCGTGCGCGCACATCTCGTCCCCGGGCAGGAACGAGACCTCCAGGCCCCACCGCACCGTCCGTCCCAGATCGCGCAGCAGCGGCTCGTTACGTCGCAGGGTCCGGTCGGTGAGCTCGGCGACGTCGCCGGTGAGCAGCTGGAACTCGACGGCCCCGGAGCGCACCGCCGCCCCGGTGGACGAGAGCCCGAGCTCCAGGTACATCGGCAGCAGCTCGACCCGGCCCAGGGCCACGATGCCCCGGCCCCCGTGCCCCGCCACCCAGCGGAGCGCCGCGTACATCAGCAGCCTGCCGATCATCCCGCCCCGCAGGCTCGGATCCACGGCCAGGATCCGGATCTCGAACAGGCCGTCCCCGCACAGCGCCGGATGCTCGTCCCTCCGCAGGTGGCGGTCGATCGAGAAGCGGCCCGCCCACGGAGGCGTCACACTGATGAACCCGGCCGGCCGGCCGTGGCGGACCGCCACGATGTAGACGTTGCTCCCGTCGAGATCGTCGGTGAGCAGGCCGGCGTCGTTGGGGGCGTGCTGGCCGAGTTCCCGCGCGTAGACGTCGTGCCGGAGACGCCCGATCCACTCAAGGTCCGCTTCGGACGACATCCGAAGTTCCAGTTCGTCGACGACCGGCGCGGCGAATGAACCGGCGGCGGACGTTCCCGAAAGTTGCTGATCCGTAGTCATAGTCCTCACCTCGGGCGCCACTTTGCCGAGGTCCTCGCGCCGGCGCCTGGGTACCCGTACTCAGCCGCCCGGGGCCTTGTACTCAACAGCGCCGAAACCGGTGGTCCTGCTCGCGGTGCCATCGAGCCGGCGCGTCTGATTACATCGGGACTCCCGGACGCGCCAGGAGGAGACCTGTGACCGAGCACGCCACCGACAGCCAGGTCTGGGACCCCTACGGCACGCTTCGCCGGGTCCTGTGGGTCGGAGGCGGGCAGTGGGCCGGCAAATCCACCGTGACCCGGCTGCTGGCCGACCGCTACGGGCTGACCTGCTACAACTACGACTACCACGACGCCCGCGGCCACAACGACCGCCGGATCGCCCGCCGGATCAAGCTCGGCCAGCCACCCGCCGACCCCGACCCCGACGCCACCTGGGTGAACACCACCCCCCAGGACATGGCCGCCGAAACGCTCGCCGGCTTCCCGGTCCGCTTCGATTGGGCCCTGGACGACCTGCGCGCCCTCGTCTCGGGACGCCCCATCATCGCCGAAGGCTGGGGGCTTCGTCCCGAGCTGGTCGCGCCGATCTTCGACTCGCCCCGGCAGATGGTCGTCATGGTGCCCACCGAAGCGTTCCGTGACCGGCAACTGCGCGAACTCACCCGGGCCGCCGCCATCGGACACCGCGTCAGCGACCCCGTGCGGGCCCAACGCAACCGCCTCGAACGAGACCGGCTCGTCGCCGACGACGCCGTCCGCTCCGCCCGGCGCCTTGGCATCCGCGTGATCGAAGTGGACGGGACCCGCGACGCCGACGCCGTTGCCGACATCGTCGCCGACCACTTCCAGCCCTATCTCCCGCCCGCGGAGACCCGCATCCCCTGACCGGCTCGGTAGAGAGATGTGGCCCCTCCCGAGCATTCGGGAAGGGCCACACTCCTGAGGAGCGACCCCGTCAAAAGGTCGCCCGTGTCTCAGCCGACCGCCCAGACGAGCAGACCGTCGGCGACGTAGAGGTCCGGGGACCCGTCGGCGCACTTGTGGGCCTTCAGGCCGTGGTCCGAGAAGTCGGCCCACAGCTCCGTGTCCCCGCCGAGGCGCCGGAGGAAGGACTCGTCCTCACGCGCCTTGATCAGCGCGTTCCGCACGATCTCCTTCTTGGTGCTCCCCGTGACGCCCATGAGCAGAAGAGGTTCGATCTCCTGGTTGAGCCGAGGGCGCCTGATCGGCTCGACCGCCGCGACGTTCACCCACGAGGTCTCGTAGCGGGCGCCGTCGACGTCCTCGTTCTCGTACATCACGCAGTAGAACATCTCCAGCTGCGCGTCTTCGCCGATGCAGGCACGCGCCTTGTTCAGCGCCGTCTGCTCGATCTCCATCTTGTTGTCCCCCGTGAGGCCGCTGAACGTGAGAACGGTGACCGTCTCCTCGTCCTCGTTCACCTCGCTGAGGATGGTGGGTCCGACCTCCACGACGTCCACGACCGGCATGCCCTGGTCGGGCGCGACCTCAAGGGAGGCCTCCGGAGCGAAGCACGGACGCGCCCTCTTGAGCGCTGCCGCCTCCTTCTCCGCCCGGTCGGCTCCGGCGGGGTGCCAGAAACCGAGAGCTGCCAACGTCACCTGGATCTCGGCGATCGCCATATCTTCGTCCTTCACGTGAGGCTTTTTGATTGCTCCGGGAACGCGTTCCCCTCAGGCTGAACCGTACGGCATCGCGGGTGTCAGTCAAGCTCGTCACGGACGCGGGCCGACCGTGGCATCAGAAGGGTGCACACGCCGAACAAAGAGTGGCCATGTGCCGGGCAGGAAAAAGCCTCCGCGGTCGCACTTCCGTACTGTTCTCATGGCCGGATAGAACGGGCCCGGTCTTCCTTCAGCGGGTTTGCGCGGGCGGCACGATCTCGCCCACGACGCCCGAGGCGTCCAGGCGGACGACGGTGGGGCCGCGCTCGCATTCCCACGTGGTGACGTTGGCGAAAGTCGTCTCCCCGTGGCGCCAGAGCCCGCCATCCTGGTGGATGTGGCCGAACAGGTGCAGCTTGGGGCGAACCTGCCGCACCCGGGCCAGCAGGTCCTCACAACCGTGGCGTCCGGGGTAGGCGTTCGCGTCACCGATTCCGAGCGGAGGCCCGTGAGTGACCAGGACGTCGACGCCGTCAGGAATCAGGGCCCATTTCTCCGCGAGGGAACGGCCCCGGGGAAGATTGAACGCCCACTGGTTGAACTCCGGCTGCCAGGGGCTGCCCCAAAAGGTGACGCCGTTCATCTCCGTTCCGCTGTCCTCCAGATAGCGGATTCCACGATCGGCGAGAACGGCACGAGCCCGTGCGGGCTCGTCCATGAACATCCAGTCGTGGTTGCCCGCCACGACCACCTTCGCCCGATGCGGAAGGGCTTGCATCCAGTCCGCGGCGTCCTCGAGTTCTCTCAGGTCCTTGCCGCGCCGGCACAGGTCACCGGCGTGAACGAAGACATCTCCGTCGGGGACGGCGAGCTCGCGATGATAGGTGTGCGTATCGGCGACCGCCACAATCCGCATGAGGCGAGCGTACTGAGCCACCCCACCGCACTTGAAGACCGAAGGCGTGGCCGCCTGCCCGTAGGGCCTGAACAGGTCTCCACGGCTAGAGTGCGCGCGTGGGCTCAGTGATCGGGTTCGATTGGCAGGCGGTGGTCTACCGGGACTTCGACGTCGACCTGGACGAACCCGGCGAGCGCAGTGGCGCGGCACTGGAGGCGCTGCTGGCCGACCTGAACGTGGAGGTCGAATCCCCGTTCATCCTCGGCGACTGGGCCGACAGGCTGGGCGCCTCCGCGAACGCGGGGCCGGCCGCGCTGCTGGAGCGACTCACCCACCCGAACGTGCAGATCCGCCGGATCCTGGCCGTCGTGCTCACCTACCTGGACATGCCCGACGACGCGGTTCCCAGCATCCGCGCCAGGAGCGCGAACGACCCGGACGCCCCGACCAGGCTCGCGCTGCTGCTGGCCCTCGGCCGATACCCCCCGGCCCACGACTACCTGCGCCGCCGGCTGGATCGCGAGCCGTCCGACGCGCTGGGCGCCGCGCTCGGCCTGCTGCTCCACAGCCCCGAGACGGTGGACGACACGGTCCTCGACGCGCTCGCCCACTGTGACGGCGAGGCCGGATCGGCCCTGGCCGAACTGGCCTGGGGCGACCCCGAATGGGTCGGCCTCCCGACGGGCGGCTCCGTCGACGCCGTCGGCAGCTGGCTTCACCCCACGCCCGACCTGCACTCACGCTGGCTGGCCCGGATGCTGGCGCGGTTGAGGGACGGCCCGCCGAACCCAGCGGCCACCCACCTCCTGGTCGACACCGCGGACCGCCTGTTCCCGCGGTTTCCCGAACACGCCCCCGCCGTCGCGTCCCTGCTCCGGCACCCGGACCCCGCCGTACGGCGAGCGGCCGTGGCCACGAACCATCTGCCGTCCCATCCCGCATACGCCGATGCCCTCGCGGCCTGCCTGAACGACTCCGAGTTGTCGGAGAAGGCCCTCATCGCACTGACCCTGCGCAGCGACCCTCGATGCGTGCCCCCGCTCCAGCGGCTGATCGCCCAGGGCCCACTGGACCTCCAATTGCAGCACCGGTTCCGTGCGGCATCGGCGCTCGCGGAGCATCTCTGGCCGCAGGTCCGAGCGCGGCTCGCCAGATCCCCCTCCGCCTTCGAGGCCAGGGCCCTGCTGTCGTGGATCAGGGAATGGCCCGAGGGAGAACAGGCCGTCCCCGAGGTCACCGCCATCCTGGAAGGGCTGATCCCGCGGCTCGACGTCCCCGTCCCCGACAGCGGTGAGCTTGAGACCGCCGCCGCGTGCTGCATGTTCCTGCGCAGATGGGGCCTGGCCGACGAACAGGCACTGACCGTCCTCCGGCGGGTCGCGTCGGGCCCGGACCCAGAGACCGGCCTCGCCGCCATCCGCGCCCTCATGGGCCTCGGCGAACCGGCTGACGAAGAGGTCGTCGCCCTGCTGCTGAACATCCTGGAGCGCCACCACCAGTTCGGCCGCAAGGCTGGACGCCACGGATGGCGCTTCGACACCAACGCCTGCGACTGGCTCGGCGAACTCGGCCCCCGGGCCCGCGCGGCCGTCCCCGCCCTGCGCGCCGTCCGCGACGACCCCACCGAACCCGCCCGCGCAGCCGCGGCCTTCGCCCTCTGGCACACCACCCGCGACGCCGGCGAGGCACTCCCCGTACTGATCGAACAGATCCCCGCCGACCCGGTACGTACGCTGTACGACCTCAGCCTGATGGGCGACGCGGCCCGCCCCGCCCTCCCGATCCTCCGCGACTACGCCGAAGGCGAGGGCGACGTGGCAAAACACGCCCGCCAAGCCCTCAGACGCATCGCTCCCGAGGCACGATGACACCGGCGACTTCACCCGGTGCGCCCGGGCGTTGGATTCTCGATAGCGGAAACAGCAAGGGCCCGGCGCTGCCGGGCCCTGCTTGTTCGGGAGGTGCCAGCGCGCTGGAACCCCCGGGTGTGTAGGTGGCGGATGGATCACCCCCTGCGGAAGGTCACCTTCCCGCCTTCTTCGCGTATGTCCAGGGCGTCCTCTTTCCACTGACCGGAGACCTCGACATCACCGCCCCCAGTGCTGATCAGGAGCTCGGTGGGGTTGTCCGCCCGAACACTGGCATTCCCGCCATGCGTGTAGAGGTGGACCTTGCCGGCGGCCCTGCCCACGTCGATCGGGCCGGACCTGGTGTTCAGGGCACCGAAGGTGAGTTCTTCGATCGTGATGCCCTTTCGACCGTCCAGGTGCACCCAGTTCGAAGGGCCGGTGACGGTGATGGTGCCTCTGCTGGTCGCGTCCATCTGGCTGACGCTGAGCGGTAGGCGAACGTTGATGATCTTGATCCGCGACAGGCCACGCCGATGACGGCCCTCAACGGTGTCGGCGTAGGCGTCAGGGAACAGGAAGGCGCGGTCGGGCACCCTCGTGAGTCCGCGTCCGCGGTAGTCGAGGACGACCTCGATCTCTTCTCGGTCTTCCACGACGACGACCACGTCAGCGGCTCCGCCGTTGATGACGACGGCCCTGTGGGTGTGGAGCATGGTGATACGACGCTGCATGTCGAATCTCCTAAGTGAGGTGGAGCGGTCTTCGATCACGCCTCGTCGCCCGAAAGACCAGGCCGGATGCAGGCTCGTGACGATCTGCCTGATCACGTTCGACCATCACAGACGCACCAGCCTGTCCGGAGGGTGCCCGCGCGAACGGCGCGCGCCCCGTGACCGACAGATTCGCGCGGAGTGCCCTCCGGGTCTGGGACCCACGGGGTTCCCCAGGAGCGCCCCCTCAGCCGATCTTTCGGCAATCTCCCCCGCGGCCTCCAACGGTGCTCGACCAGAGTCACGCCCTGGTGCTCGTCGTCGAACGGGCTAGAGGCTCCGGCGTCGCCCCCTCAGGGCGCGCCTTTACGGTGAAAGGTCAGGGCAGGGCCGGCGGGCGTGGCGCGGCGCGCGGTCCGGTGACCGGCGCCCACCCCGCACGCTCCGGGCGGCCTGGCGCGGGGCCGCGCAGCGGCATGAGCGCCGCCGCCCCTTGGCTGGGAAGCCGGGACGCTGCGGCTCACGCACGCGGTGAAGCGAATCAAGGATCGCGACAAGAACAGCGGCCGCAAGACGCGCATCGTGCTCAGCGAGTTGAAGACGGCCAAGTCACGGCGGACTCTCGTGCTCACCCCAGAGATCATGAGCAAGCTCCGTGCACTGCACGCCGACCAGGCGAAGGCACGGCTCGCGCTCGGTGAAGCCTGGCAGGATCACGGGCTGATCTTCCCGTCCGAGGTGGGCACGCCTACCGACCCGGACAACTTCTCGCACACGTTCTCCAAGCTGGCCCAGCGCGCGGGACTCGGTCACTGGCATCCGCATGAACTGCGGCACTCGGGGGCCTCGTTGATGCTGGCGCAAGGCACGCCGCTGCATGTGGTCTCGGAGATCCTCGGGCACGCGGGCATCGCCATCACGAAGGACACCTACGGTCACCTGATCGTGGACGACAAGCGCGCGGCGGCCGAAGCCATGAGCGGCGCACTGTTCGGCGGCTGATTCCCGTGGCTCCCACGGTGGCTCCCACGGTGCTGCAAAAGCCCCCTTCCAGCGCTGGGAAGGGGGCTTTGAGCTGGGAGCCGGCGAGGGGACTTGAACCCCTAACCTTCTGTTTACAAGACAGATGCTCTGCCAATTGAGCTACGCCGGCGGGCTCGTCCCGCATCGTAGTCGACTTGGGGGCTCGGGGGGATCCGGGGAGGTTTTCTGGGGTGGGTGTCGATCTGCGGGGGGACTCGTTCGTGTAGGGGGCGGGGCGCCGGGCGCGCAGGGGCGGGCATCGCGGGGAAGGACTAGCAGGGGTGGCTGGTGGTCGTGGAGGAGGAGAGATGAAGTCCTACGTGCTCAACATCATCCAGCCGGTCGGGGAGGTGCCGCCGCCGGAGGTTTTGGAGCCGATCATGGCGCGGCTCGCCGAGGTTCGGCGGGATCTGGAGCGGCAGGAGTGCTGGGTGTTCGGGCGGGGGCTGGAGCAGCCGGAGGAGAGCACCGTCGTGTGCATGCGGGGGGACGAGGTGATCGCGACGGACGGGCCGTGGACGGAGGGCAAGGAGCACGTCGGGGGCCTCGCCATCGTCAGGGTGGAGAACCTGGACGCGGCGCTGAAGGTGGCGGCCAGGTTCACGCACGTGACCGGGTTGCCGATCGAGGTGCGGCCGTTCCTCGGCGAGGGGTGATCGAGCGGGTCTTCCGGGAGGAGCACGGGCGTGCGGTGGCCGTGCTGGTCCGGGTGTTCGGCGATGTGGACGTCGCCGAGGAGGCGGTCCAGGAGGCGTTCGCCGAGGCGGTGCGCCGGTGGCCGGAGGACGGGGTTCCGCCGAGTCCCGCGGGGTGGATCATCACGACGGCGCGGAACAAGGCGATCGACCGGTTGCGGCGGGAGGCCGCGCGGGCCGGGAAGTACGCGCAGGCCGTGCTGCTCGACGCGGCGGAGCCGGTCGAGGCGCCGGTGGTGGAGGACGATCGGCTGCGGCTCATCTTCACGTGCTGCCATCCGGCGCTGAGGATGGAGGCGCGGGTTGCCCTGACGCTCCGGCTGCTGGGCGGGCTGTCGACGGCGGAGATCGCGCGGGCCTTTCTGGTGCCGGAGAAGACGATGGCGCAGCGGCTGGTGCGGGCGAAGGCGAAGATCCGGGACGCCGGGATCCCGTACCGGGTGCCGGAGGAGGGGGAGCTGCCCGGACGGCTCTCCGGCGTGCTGGCGGTCGTCTACCTGGTGTTCAACCAGGGGTACGGCGGTCGGGAGGAGCTGGCGGCGGAGGCGGTTCGGCTCGGGCGGGTGCTGCGGGAGCTGATGCCGGACGAGCCCGAGGTGCTGGGGCTGCTGGCGCTGATGCTGCTCATCGAGTCCCGCAGGGGCGCCCGGCGGCGGGACGGGGAGCTGGTGCTGCTGGCCGAGCAGGATCGCGGGCTGTGGGACCGGGGGCTCGTCGAGGAGGGGCAGGCGCTGGTGCGGCGGTGCCTCCGGATCGGGCGGCCCGGGCCGTACCAGATCCAGGCGGCGATCAACGCGGTGCACGGGGACGCGGCGAAGGCCGAGGACACTCGGTGGGATCAGGTTCTGCAGTTGTACGACCAGTTGATGGTCGTGGCGCCGAGTCCCGTGGTGGCGCTCAACCGGGCTGTGGCGGTCGGTGAGGTGCAGGGGGCCGAGGCCGCGTTGGAGTTGGTCGAGCGGCTGGAGTTGGGCCGGTACTACCTGTTCCACGCGGTGCGTGCTGATCTGCTGCGGCGGCTGGGACGGGACGGGGAGGCGGCCGAGGCCTACGGCGAGGCCTTGAGGCGTACGGAGGACGAGGCCGAGCGGGCGTTTCTCAGGAGGCGGCGGGCCGCGGTCTCCGGTTGAAGGTCTGGCCGGCGACGAGGGCGCCGAGGGCGACGGTGAAGCCGACGACCTGCCACGGGGTGAGGGTCTGGCCGAGGATCAGCAGGCCCGCCAGGGTGGCGACCATCGGGTTGGTGAGGCCGAGGAGCGAGACGGACGTCGGGGGCAGGCGGTCGATGCCGCGGAACCACAGCGCGTAGGCGATCGCGGTGCCGACGATGCCGAGGTAGGTGAAGCCCAGGAGGTTCTCGCCGGTCAGCGAGGACGGGGCGCCTTCGAGCGCCAGGGTGAGCGGCAGGAGGACGAGGCCGCCGACGGTGAGCTGCCAGCCGGTCATGACCAGGGGCGACTCGGGGCGTCCCCACTTCTTGGCCAGGACGATCGCGGTGGCCATGAGGGACGTCGCGGTGAGCATGGCGCCGATGCCGAGGGGGTCGAGCCGGGCGTCGGCGCCGAGGGTCAGCAGCGCGACGCCGCCGGTGCCGGCGAGGGCCGAGTAGAGGACGGCGCGGGCCGGGCGGATCCGCAGGACGCCGATCGACAGCAGCGCCACGACCAGGGGCTGGACGGAGCCGATCGTCGCGGCGACGCCGCCGGGGAGGCGGTAGGCGGCGAAGAAGATCAGCGGGAAGAACGCGCCGAAGTTCAGCAGGCCGAGGACGATCGACTTCCACCACCAGTCGCCGCGCGGCAGGCGGCGGGTGGCGGCGAGCAGCACCAGTCCGGCGGGCAGGGCGCGCATCGTGGCGGCGAGCAGGGGGCGGCCGTCGGGCAGCAGCGTGGTGGTGACCACGTAGGTGGTGCCCCAGCTCGCGGGAGCGAGGGCGGCGAGGGCGAGGTCGGAGGCGTAGCGGGTCCGCAGGACCGGGGCCGGGAGGGCTGTCGTCTGGTTCACCTCAACGTCAATTATCTGAACGTTGAGATTATTTCCGATCTCAGGCGCGGAGGCGGCTGATCTCGTACAGCGCGATGCCCGCGGCGACTCCGGCGTTGAGCGACTCGGCCCGGCCCGGCATCGGGATCGTGACGAGCATGTCGCAGGTGTCGGCGACGAGCCGTCCGAGGCCCTTGCCCTCGGAGCCCACGACCAGCACGAACGGACCGGACGCGAGTTCCAGGTCGGCGACGGTCACGCCGCCGGCGGCGTCCAGCCCGGCGACGAAGCAGCCGGCCTTCTGGTAGGCCTTGAGCTGGCGGGAGAGGTTCGTGGCCTGCGCGACCGGGATGTTCGCGAGGGTCCCCGCGGACGACTTCCAGGCGCCGGCGGTGACGCCCGCCGCGCGCCGCTCGGGGACGACCACGCCGGTCGCGCCGAACGCGGACGCGGAGCGGACGATCGCGCCGAGGTTGCGGGGGTCGGTGATGCCGTCCACCGCGACGATCAGCGGGGCCGTGCCCTTGAGCAGGTCGTCCGGGTGCGCGTAGCGGTAGGGCTTGACCTGCAGCGCGATGCCCTGGTGGACGGCGCCGTCGGTCAGCCGGTCGAGCTCGTTCTTGCCCGTCTCCAGCAGCGGGATGCGGCGGTCGGCGGCGATCTGGATCGCCTCGCGCACCCGCTCGTCGGTGCCGGACGTGACGTACAGGGCCGTGCCGGGGACGCCCGCGCGCAGCGCCTCGACGACCGGGTTGCGGCCCGTGACCAGCTCGGGGACCTCGCCGGTCGCGCGCCGCGCGCCCGCGGGACGTCCCGCCGGGCGGTTCTCCGAGGGGGCCTGGGCGCGGCCGCCCGGCCCCAGCGTCGGCGTGCCGGTGCGCTTGGAGCTCTTGACGGCGCGGGCCTTCTGGCGCTTGCCGTGCCAGTGCCGGTCCTCGGCCTTGGGGGTGGGTCCCTTGCCCTTGCGCTTGGCCATTGTCGGTTACGCCCCTCGCGACGATTGCGTGCTCGCCCCTGCCGGGCGGCTCAAGATCTCAGCGGACGGCGACGAACCCCCGCGAACGTTCGATTTTATCCGCAGCGCGGGGTGCGCCATGCACGTCAGCCGCGCTTCAGTTCCCACCGGGGGCCCTGCGGGGTGTCCTCGACGAGGACGCCGGCCGCCGACAGGCTGTCGCGGATGGCGTCGGCCGCCGCGTAGTCCTTGCGGGCGCGGGCCGCCTGCCGCTGCTCCAGCGCCACCTTGACCAGGGCGTCGACGACGGGGTGCAGGTCGTCCTCCCCCGAGGCCCGCCACTGCGGCGAGAGGGGGTCGATGCCGAGGACGCCGGCCATCGCCCGGACGGACGCCAGGTGGCCGTGCACCGCGTCGAGGTCGCCGGACGCCAGGGCGCTGTTGCCCTCCCGGACGGTCTCGTGCAGCACCGCCAGCGCCTGCGGGACGCCCAGGTCGTCGTCCATGGCGGAGGCGAACGCGGACGGGACGGAGGACGGCGAGCCGGCCCCCACCTGCTCGGAGGCCCGCGTCACGAAGCCCTCGATCCGCTGGTAGGCGGAGACGGCCTCGGCCAGGGCGGCGTCGGTGTAGTCCATCAGCGACCGGTAGTGCGCCGAGGCGAGGTAGTAGCGCACCTCGGCGGGGCGGGCCCTGCCCAGCAGGTCGGGCAGCAGCACCACGTTGCCGACCGACTTGCTCATCTTCTCGCCGTCCACGGTGAGCAGGCCGTTGTGCAGCCAGTAGCGCGCGAAGCCGTCGCCCGCGGCGCGGGACTGCGCGATCTCGTTCTCGTGGTGGGGGAAGATCAGGTCGACGCCGCCGCCGTGGATGTCGAACGTCGGGCCGAGGTACCTGGTCGCCATCGCCGAGCACTCCAGGTGCCAGCCGGGGCGCCCGTCGCCCCAGGGCGTCTCCCAGGACGGCTCCCCCGGCTTGGCGCCCTTCCAGAGCGCGAAGTCGCGCGGGTCGCGCTTGAGGTCCTCGTTGGGGGTGTCGCCGGCGGAGCGCATGTTCTCCAGCCGCTGGTTCGACAGCGCGCCGTACTCGTCCGCCCAGGACTTGACGTCGAAGTACACGTCGCCGCCCGCGGCGTACGCGTGGCCGTTCCCGATCAGCCGGCGCATCAGGACGATCATCTCCGGGACGTGCCCGGTGGCGCGCGGCTCGATCGTCGGGGGCAGGCAGCCGAGCAGGTCGTAGCCCTGGGTGAAGGTGCGCTGGTTGCCCTCGGCGACCGCGAACCACGGCACGCCCCGCTCCGCCGCCACCGCGATGATCTTGTCGTCGACGTCGGTGACGTTGCGGGCGAACGTCACCTCGTAGCCGGACGCGCGGAGCCAGCGCAGCAGGACGTCGTAGATGACGCCCGAGCGCAGGTGCCCGATGTGGGGTGCCGCCTGCGGGGTCGCACCGCACACGTACATCCCCACGCGGCCCTCTTCCAGAGGCTCGAACGTGCGGACGCTACGGGTACCGGTGTCGTAAAGGCGCAGGCTCACGGGTTCAGGTTATTGGATCGGCGTCCGGCTACGTGGCGCATCGCACAGGCCGGAAGACGCCATCGTGCCGCGGAGGTCATTCCACCGGGAACGTTTCCGCCAGCCGGGCGGCGAACGCGGCGGCGTGCGGACCGAAGCCGCCGTGGTCGCCGGGGTAGGTCTCGGCGGACGTCCCGAGCCGCTCCGCCAGTTCCAGCGCGGCCCGGTGCGGCGGCTCGCCCGCGGACCCCTCCCCGGCCGCCGGGACGATCCGGACGGGCGACCCGCGCAGCGCCTCCACATCGGGCCTGTACCGCCCGAAGCCCGGCACCTCGTACCCGACGAAGAACTCGGTGTTCCTCTCGAAGCGGGCGAACATCTCCTGCATCTCCGGGCTCGGCGGCTCCTGCTCCTCGGCGGGTCCTCCCTCGGCGGAGCCGTCCTCCTCGTCGCCGCCGCCCATGCCCAGCGCGGCGCCGAACGTCCCCATCGCGGGGCCGACGCCGCCGTCGCGGTAGGCGCGTTCCACGTCCGCCATGACGGTCTCCCAGTGATCCGCGTCCGGCAGCAGGGTCAGCAGCGGCGGCTCGTGGGCGACCAGCGCGCGCACCTGCTCGGGATGCCGCGCGGCCAGCTCCAGCCCGATCTGCGCGCCGGAGCTGTTGCCGAACACGTAAGCGGGGCCGTCCGCGACCTCGGCGAGCAGGCGGGACGCGTCGTCCGCGTGCGTCTCGACGCGCTGCTGCTCCGGCGGCCCGTCGAGCGGGCTGCGCGAGTTGCCGCGCCGGTCGTACGTCACGACCGTGTACCGGTCGGCGAGCAGGTCGGCGAGGCCGGCGTAGCCCGCCGCGTCGTAGATCCCGCCGCAGATCAGCAGCAGGACGGGCCCGGATCCGCGCACCTCGTAGTGGAGGGTCGCGCCGGGGACGTCAAGCTTTCCCATCGGTGTCTCCTTCGTCGAGCCGGGCGGCGCGGGCTTCGAGGTAGCGCCGCTCGGGCAGGCTTGTCGTGCCGCGGGCGGCGTCCCGGTACGCCTCCCGCGCGGCCGGCGCGTCGCCGGCCTTCTCCAGCAGGTGGGCCCGGACGGCCGCCAGCCGGTGGTGCCCCTCCATCCGGGTGTCGCCGTCCAGCGTGCGCAGCAGGTCCAGGCCGGCGGACGGCCCGTCCACCATGGCCAGCGCGACGGCCTCGTTCAGCGTGACCATCGGGTTGGGCGACAGATGGGCCAGCAGCCGGTACAGCGCGAGGATCTGCGGCCAGTCGGTGTCCTGCGGCCGGGCCGCCTCGGCGTGGACGGCGGCGATCGCGGCCTGCACCTGGTACGGGCCGGGCGGCGACCAGGTCAGCGCGTCGGTGATCAGCTCGGTCCCCTCCCGGATCTCCTCGGCGTCCCAGAGCGTCCGGTCCTGCTCGGTGAGCGGGACCAGCAGCCCGCCGTCGGCGGTGCGGGCCGCGCGGCGCGCGTCGGTGAGCAGCATCAGCGCGAGCAGCCCGGCCGCCTCGCCGTCGCCGGGCAGCAGCCGGTGCAGCGCCCGGGCGAGCCTGATCGCCTCGGCGGTGAGGTCCGCGCGCCGCAGGTCGGGCCCGCTGGACGCGGTGTACCCCTCGTTGAAGATCAGGTACAGCACGTGCAGGACGGCCCGCAGCCGCTCGTCGCGCTCGTCCGGCGGCGGGGTCCCGAACCGCGCCCCCGCCGCCTTGATCTTCTGCTTGGCGCGGCTGACCCGCTGCGCCATCGTCGCCTCCGGGACGAGGAAGGCGCGGGCGATCTGCGCCGTCGTCAGGCCGCCGACGGCCCGCAGCGTCAGCGCGACCTGCGAGGACGGCGACAGCGCCGGATGGCAGCACAGGAACAGCAGGGTCAGCGTGTCGTCGCGGTCGGCCGCACGGTATTCATCCGGGCCGGGCTCGGCGGGCTCCTCCGCGGCCACGGCCGCCTCGCGGTCGCGGCGGGCCCGCTCGCTGCGCCACTGGTCGGTGAGCCGCCGGGTCGCGACGGTCAGCAGCCAGCCGCGCGGGTTCTCCGGAACGCCCTCCCCCGGCCACTGCACGGCGGCGGCGAGCAGCGCCTCCTGCACGGCGTCCTCGCACGCGTCGAAGGCGCCGTGCCGCCGCACGAGCGTGCCGAGCACCTGCGGCGCGAGGTCGCGCAGCAGGTCCTCGACGACCGGGGGCGTCCTCACATCTCCGTCCCGGACTCGTGCATGAGCGCCCTGACCTCCATGTAGCCGCCGTACTTCACGTCGGGCCAGCGGGAGGCGATCTCCACGGCCCGCGCCTCCGTTTCGCAGTCCACGGCGACGTAGCCGGCGAAGTGCTCCTTGGCCTCCAGGAACGGGCCGTCCGTCACGGCCGGCTGCCCGTCCCTGCCGACCACGGTCTTGGTCAGGGACGGGTCGGCCAGCGCCGCCCCGCCGACCAGCTCGCCCGACTCCGACAGCTCCTTCATGATCGCGTCGACCTCGCCGAACAGCGCGGTCCGCTCCTGCTCCGTCAGGTCCTCCAGGAAGCCGGGGCGGTTGTAGATCATCAGCATGTACTTCACGGTCGTCTCCTCGTTGTCGGGCGGCCCCGTCTCCGGGCCCGTCAGAGAAGGATCGGAGCGGCCGGCCCGTTCTCGACACCCCCGCCGAGAAAATCTTCAGAAATCTTCGATCAGGTCTCTGACCTGGTGGCACAGGACGCTGAACGCCAGCGCGTCCGGCATCCGGGAGGCGACCGTCGCCAGATCGTCCCGGCCCGGACGGGCGTGGACGGTCACCAGCCCGCTCCCGATCACCACGTCCTGGACGGCGCTCCAGGGCAGCCGCTCGCCGTCCTTCCCGACACCGTCCAGGTCCACGGTGAACGGACCGATCCGCACGGTCTCCCCCGCCTTCACCGCCGCCAGGTGGCGCGGGACGATCCGGGCCGTCACCTCCTGGGCGACGGCCACGCCGAGCGTCCGGACTTCGGGGAGGTCGTCGCCGAGCCGCAGCACGCTCCCGTCGTCCGCGACGACCGTGAAGCACCACCGGACGCGCCCGCCGGGCCCGTCCGGCACGCCGGCGACCGTCACCGAGACGAGCTCGTCCCACGTGTGGGCGCCGCCGCCCGGCCCGGTGACCGCCAGACCGCCGGTGTGGAGGACGGCGACGCGGGCCCGGACGCGGGGGCGGTCCCGTCCCGCGATCCAGCCGGCGGCGGCCGCGTACCCCATCGACAGGAGCAGCGCCGGCACGCCCACCCACCACACGTGGTCGTGCAGGTACACGACGGCCGCCGGGATGAGCGCCGCGGCGGCCAGGCACAGCAGCGCCAGCCACGCCCAGGTGCGGCGGGCCGCGGCCCGTCCGTCGAAGATCCTGACCGGTTCGCCGAGCCGGTCCCGCGGGGGCGCCACGGAGGCGCTACCCGGCCGCGCGGGCCCGCGTGACCCGCACGAACCTGCCGCACGCCATCGGTGCCTCCCTCGCCTGTCGTCACCAATACCGTACGTCTCCCCACTTATCGTGCGCAGCGTCACAGTGATCACTAAGAAGTTGCGGTTCGGCGGCGTCCTGGCTGGTTAATCTCGGCGGAGGACCCCTCCCTTCCGGAACGAGAGACATGCCGACTGATCCGACCCGGCCCTCCTACACCGCCGTGCAGCGGCGGCTGCTGACCACCGTCGCCGGCCTCGTCGTCGCCGCGCTGGCGGGCGGCGCCTTCGCGCTGACCTACGACGTGCTGCGCGAGCTCGCCGTCGCCGGCGGGGTGAGCCGCCGCTGGGCGCCGCTGTACCCGGCGATGGCCGACACCCTCACCGCCGTGACGATCCTGTCCCTCGTGATCACGCGCAACGCCCGCTGGTGGACGCGGCTGCCGCGCTGGACACTGCTGGTCCTGCTCCTCGCCGGGGGCGCCGCGGCGTCCGTCCAGCACTCGGTCCGGGGGTTCGGCCCGCTGCCGGACGACGCGGTGCGGACGGGCGTGGCCGTGGCGCCGCACGCGATGCTCGTGATCGCCGTCTGGCTGTGGCTGACGATGGTCAAGCAGATCCGGGTGGCCAGGCCCGCCGCCGGGGAGGAGGCGCCGGTCGAGGCGCAGCGCGGCCACGTCAAGGTCCTCGGGCCCGCGGCGCCGCCGCTCGCGCTGGAGGCGCCTCCCGCGCAGGAGGCCGGGCCGGAGCGCATGCCCGAACCGGAGCATGAGCCCGAGCCGGAGCGCGAGCCGATCCTGCCGTTCGAGGACGAGCCCGAATGGCCCGCCGCCGACAGCCCCGAGCCCCTCCCGGAGAACCCCCGGCCCCTCGCCGAGGAGCCCGCGCCCGCGGCGGAGGAGCTCGCCCCCTTCGCCTTCGAGGAGAGCCTGTCGTCGGAGCCGGCGCCGCCGCTCGACCCGCTCCCGCAGCCGCGCCGGCCGCTCGACGCGGTGCCGGACCGGCTGCCGACGGACGTCGAGCTCGTCCGGGGCCGGGACGGCGCCGCCGAGGAGCCCCCGCCCGCCGCGACGACCCGCCCCGACATCGTGGTGCCCCCGCCCTACGACACCGGCGAGGACGAGGACGACGGCCCGCCCGCCGACCGCGCCGAGGACCCCGACGCCGGAGACCCCGACACGGGCGACCCCGGGACGGACGACCGTCCGGCGAAGGGCGACTGGAACCCGCCGCCGTCCAGCAACTTCCGCAGCGGCCCCGTCCCTCCCGCCGAATAGGGAACGGGCCCCGGCACGGCAACCTCGGCCTTTGCCCTGATCTGAAAAGGCTCCTTTCCTCCCACCCGGGCTGATCTACCCGCACCGGGTGAAAGGGAGGCGGCGGAGGGAAGGTATGCCTCCATGACGACCGTTTCATGGGTCGAGGGCAGCCAGGACGGCGGCTTCGGCATCGAGAACCTGCCGTACGGGATCTTCTCGCGCCCGGGAGAACTGCCGCGCGTCGGCGTGGCGATCGGCGACCGCGTCCTCGACCTGGCGGAGATGTCGGCCGCGGGCCTGGTGGAGGACCGGCGCTACTTCGCCTCCGGGTCGCTGAACGCCTTCATGGTCGCGGGACGCGCCGCCTGGCGGGCGAACCGGGAGCGGGTGACGGAGCTGCTCACCGACGAGGCGTACCGCGAGCGCGTCGAGCCGCACCTGATCCCGGTCGCGGACGTGGAGCTGCAGAGGCCGTTCGAGGTCGCCGACTACGTCGACTTCTACTCCTCGGAGCACCACGCGACGAACGCGGGACGGATCCTGCGGCCGCAGGGCGAGCCCCTGCCGCCGAACTGGAAGCACATGCCGGTCGCCTACCACGGCCGCTCCGGGACCGTGTATCCGGCGGGGACGCCGATCATCCGGCCGTCCGGGCAGCGGCGGGCGAAGGACGACCCCGAGCCGTCCTACGGCCCGTCGCGGCGCCTGGACTTCGAGGCGGAGGTCGGCTTCGTCGTGGGCGTCCCCTCCCCCGCGGGGCGCGGGGTCCCGGCCTCCGCGTTCCGTGACCACGTGTTCGGGTTCGTGCTGGTGAACGACTGGAGCGCGCGCGACCTGCAGATGTGGGAGTCGCAGCCGCTCGGCCCGTTCCTCGGCAAGTCGTTCGCGACGTCGGTCTCGTCGTGGGTGGTGCCGGTCGCGGCGCTGGAGCAGGCGCGCGTCCCGCCGCCCGTCCAGGACCCGGCGCCGCTGCCCTACCTGCGCTGCGACGAGCCGTGGGGCCTCGACCTGCACCTGGAGGTCCTGATCAACGGGCGGGTGGCGGCGCGGCCGAAGTTCGCGTCGATGTACTGGACGCCGCCGCAGCAGCTCGCGCACGCGACGGTGAACGGCGCCCCGCTCCGCACCGGCGACCTGTTCGCGTCCGGCACGGTCTCGGGTCCCGAGCGCGGGGAGCGCGGCTGCCTTCTGGAGCTCAGCTGGAACGGCCAGCAGCCCCTGCCGCTGGACGACGGCACGGAGCGCACGTTCCTGGAGGACGGCGATACCGTGACCATCCGCGCCCAGGCGCCGGGCGCCTCCGGTTCCCGCATCGCCCTCGGAGAGGTGACGGGCACCGTCCACCCGGCTCTCTCGTAGCGGCGCCCGTCAGGCGGGCGGGAGGACGAGAGCGTTGGCGATGGCCGCGAGGCCCTCGCCCCGCCCCGTCAGGCCCAGGCCGTCGGTGGTGGTGGCGGAGACGGTGACCGGCGCACCGGACAGCGCCTCGCTGAGGGTCTTCTCCGCCTCGGCGCGCCGTCTGCCGATCTTGGGGCGGTTGCCGATGACCTGGATGGCGACGTTGCCGATCGTGTGACCGGCCTCGTCGACGCGGCGGGCGACCTCGCGCAGCAGGTCGACGCCGGACGCGCCCGACCAGCGCGGGTCGGAGGTGCCGAAGACGGCGCCGAGGTCACCGAGACCGCAGGCCGAGAGCAGCGCGTCGCAGGCGGCGTGCGCCGCGACGTCGCCGTCGGAGTGCCCGGCGAGGCCGTGGCCCTCGCCCGGCCATTCGAGCCCGGCGACCCACAGGGGCCGGGGCTCGGACGCGAACGGGTGGACGTCGGTACCGACGCCCACCCGAGGGAGCCTGAAGTTCAACGCGGCCGGCCTCTCAGCTGGCCAGGACCTCGTCGAGCAGAGCCTCTGCCTTGTCCTCGTTGGTCTTCTCGGCGAGCGCGAGCTCGCTCACGAGGATCTGGCGCGCCTTGGCGAGCATCCGCTTCTCACCCGCGGACAGACCGCGCTCCTTGTCGCGCCGCCAGAGGTCGCGGACGACCTCCGCGACCTTGTTGACATCGCCGGAGGCGAGCTTCTCAAGATTCGCCTTGTACCGGCGCGACCAGTTGGTGGGCTCCTCGGTGTAGGGTGCGCGAAGCACCTCGAACACCTTCTCCAGCCCGTCTTGGCCGACGACGTCCCGGACGCCCACGTCCTCGACGTTCTCGACCGGGACCCGTACCGTCAGGTCACCCTTGTCAACCTTCAGGACCAGGTAGGTCCTGTCCTCACCCTTGATGGTGCGAGTCTCGATGGCCTCGATCCGAGCAGCCCCATGGTGGGGGTAGACGACGGTGTCGCCGACCTGGAAAGTCATGTGACAAGTACCCCTTCCGCTAGAACCAGGGTAGCACGGAAACGAGCGTGCCCGAACCCGCCTTCCCGACAAATGCGCAGGTCAAGCCACATATTGAGGTATTGACAAACCCCTTTATTGGTGCATCGGCGACCAGTTCCCCTCGCTCAGCGTAGCCGGAATAACACCGCGATCCCACCCCCGCGCCCTTACCGGCAACCGGCCCCCGGATACAAGCATCATTCCGCCGACGGTGCTGACGGGTTCCATACTGGGATGTGAGCACCCTGGGCCGCGCGGGTACGAAGCGCCCGGAAGGGTCTCAATAGGACACGGCGTCGGGACGCGCGTCCCGCGGGAACACCGATCGGCGAGGGAGGTGCCGCGTGAGGCCGGACGGCGGCGACCCGGAGCCCGACGACTACGGGCTTCCGCGCGTTGACGTCGTCGTGCCCGACGACGCCCGCGAGCTGGAGCGGGACGTCGCCGCCTACCACCGGGAGCGGCGCCGGAGGCGGCGCAGGGCCCGGGTGCGGCGGCTGTACCGCCCGCTGACCCGGTTCGGGGTCGCCGTCCCGATCATCGCGGGCGCGCTGCTGGTCGCGCTGCTGAGCGGCGTGCTGATGACCGCGTTCGGCCCCCGTCCCGCGCCGCGGCCGACGACCGCCCAGCTGGCCCCGCGCCCCACCGCGAGCCCCGGCAGGGTCGGCGGGCTGCTGCCCGACCGCCGGGTCGACCTCGTGACGGCCGGCCGCGCCTCCCGGCCGCTGCGGGACCTGCGCCCCGGCGTGATCGCCATCGTCCCGCCCGGGTACCGGTGCGAGGGCCTGGTGGCGGAGCTGGCCGGCCGGACGCAGGAGTACACCCTCACCTTCTGGCTCGTCGCCGACCCGCGCCCCGCGGGCGCCAGGAAGCCCCTTTCCCTGAAAGACCTCAAGGCGTGCGCGGGCACCGCCCACAACGGGACGCCGCAAGTCCTGGAGGACCGCGCCGGGGTCCTGGCCGGCGCCTACTCGCCCGCACCCGGCACGCCCGGCCCGACGGGCACCGGCGTCACCGCCGTCTTCGTGCGGCCGGACGGCGTGGTCACCGAGGTCGTCCGGGCGCCCGTGCCCGGCCCCGCACTCACCGGGAAGATCAAGGGTCTCGGTTCCGGTTAGGTCTCCCGCCAAGCGTGTCGGCCACCCCGGGGAGGGGTTTCCGGCAGGACCTCGCTACGCTTCCCCTGGCGTATCTCACGCCCGTCCCACAATTCTCTGAAGCCACCTCTTCATCTGATATTTCGCGAGGAGACCGCCGCCGTGATCCGAAACAGCCGTCGAATGGTCGTGCTCGCCGTCGCGGGCGCCGTCGCCATCGCGCCGGTGGTCTCCGGCTGCGGCGCGGGCGAGAAGCCCCAGACCGCCGCCCCCACGCAGCTCACCGAGGGCGTCAACGTGTCGGTGCCGAAGGACAGGCCGCAGGCCCCGCAGATCGACCTGCGCGACATGTTCCTGCTGGGCCCGGAGGCGGGGCCGCCGATCCCCGCGGGCACGTCCATGGCCCTCTACGGCGCGATCATCAACCAGGTGCAGGGCCGCCAGGACCGCCTGGTCTCCGTCAGCTCCCCGGCGTTCGGCGGCGAGGCGAAGATCGAGGGCGGCGCGCTCACGCTGCCCCCCGCCGCCCCGGACGGGACGGGCAGCTTCACCAAGCTGCTCGGCAAGCCTTCGGCGGCCCCCACGCCGCAGCAGCAGGGCGGCAAGAAGAAGACGCAGCAGCCGGGCGCCACTCCTACCGGCGGCACGCCCTCCGGCCCCGCCGCGCCGTCCGGCGGCGCCACCCCGGCGCCGACCGGCCAGGGCGCGACGCCGAACGTGTCCGAGACCCCGACCTCGCAGAACACCGCGGGCCCGCAGGGCGGCGGTCCGTCGGCCTCGCCGGCCACCGGCGGGGAGATGCCGCTGGTGGTGCTGCCCCAGCTCAACAAGGAGCTGCTCGCCGGGTCCACGGTTCCGCTGACGATGCGGTTCGAGCGCGCCGGGTCCGTCGAGTTCCAGGTGCCCGTCGTGGCGCGGCAGGACCAGTTCAGCACCTACCCGCTGCCCATGACCCCCGCCACACCGCAGTCCCCCGGCGGCCAGACGCCGGGCGGCCAGACGCCCGGCCAGACCCCGGGCGGAGAGGCGAGCACGTCCCCGTCCCCGGGCGCTGAGCAGGGCGGGCCGGAGTCGTCCCCGTCCCCGGGCGCCGTCCAGACGCCGGCCACCGAAGAGACGCCGACCGCCGGCTGACCCGCCGAACCAGCCTCCGTACACATGAAGAACGGCCCGCCCCGGATGGGACGGGCCGTTCTTCATGTCCGCTAGGGCTCGAACTTGTAGCCGAGGCCTCGGACGGTGACGATGTAGCGCGGTGTGGAGGGGACTTCCTCGACCTTGGCGCGGAGGCGCTTGATGTGGACGTCAAGGGTCTTGGTGTCGCCCACGTAGTCGGCGCCCCACACACGGTCGATGAGCTGCATCCGGGTGAGGACGCGGCCGGCGTTGCGCAGCAGCACCTCCAGCAGCTCGAACTCCTTGAGCGGGAGCTGGACGGGCTCGCCGCCCACGCTGACGACGTGGCGTTCCACGTCCATCCGGACCGGCCCGGCCTCCAGCGTCGCGGGCGCCGGCTCCTCGACCTCGCCCTGGCGGCGCAGGACGGCCCGCATGCGGGCGATCAGCTCCCGGGTGGAGAACGGCTTGGTGACGTAGTCGTCGGCGCCGAGCTCCAGGCCGACGACCTTGTCGACCTCGCTGTCCTTGGCGGTCAGCATGATCACTGGGACGCTGGAGCGCGCCCGCAGCTCGCGGCACACCTCGGTGCCGGGCAGCCCGGGCAGCATCAGGTCGAGCAGCACGAGGTCGGCACCGTTGCGCTCGAAGATGTCCAGCGCGTCGGGGCCGGTGGCGGCGACGGCCACCTCGAAGCCCTCCTTGCGCAGGTTGTACGAGAGTGCGTCGCTGAAGGACTCCTCGTCCTCCACGACGAGCACGCGGGTCACGGTGTTGCCTCCCGGGCGGTGTTCTGTGGGGCTGGAAACGCGGTGGCGCCGGCCGCCGGGCGGCGCGGCGTGTCGATCAGAGGGAGCCGGATCGTGAACGTCGACCCGTGCCCCTCCTTGCTCCACACCGTGACGTCGCCGCCGTGCTTGCTGGTGACGTGCTTGACGATGGCGAGGCCGAGGCCGGTGCCGCCGGTCTGGCGGGAGCGGGCGGGGTCGACCCGGTAGAACCGCTCGAAGATCCGCTCGATCTCGGCCTCCGGGATGCCGATGCCCTGGTCGGTCACGTTGATCTCGACGTGCGTCTCGTCGCACCGGCGGGTCGAGACGACGACCCGGGTGTGCTCGGGGCTGTAGGCGACGGCGTTGTCGACGAGGTTGCGCAGCGCGGTGACCAGCAGCTCCTGGTCGGCGCGGACCCGCAGCCCGTCCTCGCCGCCGGCCGCGAGCTGGATGTCCTTGGCGACCGCCTTGATCTGGCACCGTTCGAGCGCCTCCGCCATCACCTCCTCGAGGGTGACCGGGGTGAGCTCGGGCAGCGGCTCGTCCCCCTGGACGCGCGACAGCGTCATCAGGTCCTGGACGAGGTTGTTCAGGCGCACCGACTCGTACTGCATCCGGCCGGCGAACCGGCGGACGGCGTCGGGGTCGTCGGCGGCGCTCTCGACCGTCTCGGCGAGCAGGGACAGCGCGCCCACCGGGGTCTTCAGCTCGTGACTGACGTTGGCGACGAAGTCGCGGCGGATCGCCTCGGTGCGGCGCATGTCGGTGAGGTCCTCGGCGAGCACGAGGACGAGCCCGTGCGAGCCGAGCGGCGCGACGCGGACCGCGAACCAGCGCCCGTCGGCCCGGCGGCGGGCGCCGTTCGGGCCGACCTGTATCTCGGTCTCGCGGATCTCCCCGTCGCGGCGGACCAGCCGGGTCATCGCGATCACCTCGTCCACGACGAGGTGGTCGCCGCTGACCAGTCCGTACGCCCGCGCCGCGGAGCTGGCCCGCAGCACCCGGTCCTCGCCGTCCACCACGACGGCCGAGGACCGCAGGACGCTCAGGACCGAGGCGACGCCCGGCGGCAGGCTGCCCACCGGGTTCGTCGCTACCGCCGTCCGCTGGGCTCGCTCGCTCACCCGCACCGCCAATCCAGTCGCGAGCCCGATCGCGAGCCCGGCGAGCCCTGTCAGGCTCGCGACAATCTCGACCTCCACACCTCGGATCGTAAGCGGCGATCGGAGTAACGCTTCCCCCCTGCCCTGGTCAGCGCCTTCTCGTTACCCGAAAGTTCACCTTTCCCTTCGGATGCGTTCATGCCCGTGGGGCAAAGTGTGGCGTGGGCGAGTCCGCCCTGCCCGCCCGCCATGCCCGCCCGCCCCCGTCCACATCGAAGGATTCTCAAGTGCGCGACGCCTACCACGAGGAACTCGACTCCCTCACCGACAGCCTGGTGGAGATGACCCGCCTCGTCCGGTCCGCGATGGCCCGCGCGGTGACCGCCCTCCTGGACGCCGACCTGCGGCTGTCGGAGGAGGTCATCAGCGGGGACGAGCACGTCAACAAGATCGACGCCGACATCGAGGCGACGGTGTTCGACCTGATGGCCCGCCAGCAGCCGGTCGCCGGCGACCTGCGGACCCTGATCACCGCGCTGCGGATGAGCGGCGACCTGGAGCGCATGGGCGACCTCGCCGTGCACATCGCCAAGACGGCCCGGCGCCGCCACCCCGAGTCGGCCGTCCCGCCGGAGCTGCAGGCGACCGTGCTGGAGATGGGGCAGATCGCCGAGCGGATGATCGCCAAGACCGGCAGCGTGATCGCGTCCCAGGACGTCGAGATGGGCCTGGAACTGGACGCCGACGACGACCAGATGGACCGCCTGCACCGCCGCCTGTTCGACATCCTGCTGTCCCCGAAGTGGCGGCACGGCGTCGAGCCGGCCGTGGACATCACGCTCGCCGGGCGCTACTTCGAGCGCTTCGCCGACCACGCCGTGCACGTCGCGGAGAACGTCGTCTACCTGGTCACCGGCCAGCGTCCCGAGGAGATCGTCGACTCGGCCTGATCCGGTCGCGCCCGCGCGTCCGCGCGCCGGCGGGGCACGAAGGGCGCGCGGGGTCTGGACGGCTTGATCAACGTTCGTTAGCTTGCGCGTCATGAGACCGATGCGGGCACTGGTGCGGGCGGTGGCGTCGGCCGGGGTGTGCGGGGCGGTGGCGGCGGCGTCCCTCGGGATGCCCGGCACCGCGTCGGCGCGGGCGACGCCGGGGGCGCACCGGCCGGCCTGGCATGTGACTCCGACCGGCAGCGAGGCGCGGTTCCGCGGCCTGGCGGCGGTCGGTCGCGAGACCGCCTGGCTGGCGGGCGGCGGCGGGACCGTGCTGCGGACGACCGACGGCGGCCGCACGTGGCGCGATGTCGCCCCGGCCGGCGCGGAAGGCCTGGAGTTCCGCGACATCGAGGCGTTCGACGCGCGGCGGGCGGTCGTGCTGGCCATCGGCGAGGGCGACGCGTCCCGCGTCTACCAGACCTCGGACGGCGGCGTCACCTGGACGCTCGGCTTCAGGAACGACGATCCCCGGGCGTTCTACGACTGCCTCACGTTCTTCGACTCCCGGCACGGGCTGGCGGTCAGCGACCCCGTGGACGGCCGGTTCCGGATCATCTCGACCGGCGACGCGGGCCGCAGCTGGCGGGTGCTGCCGTCCGAGGGCATGCCCCCGGCGCTGGAGGGCGAGGCCGGATTCGCCGCCAGCGGGCAGTGCCTGGTGAGCCACGGGCCGCGGGACGTGTGGCTGGCGACGGGCGGGGCGTCCCGCTCGCGCGTGTTCCATTCCGGGGACCGCGGCCTCACCTGGACGGTCGCCGACACCCCGCTGCCGTCCAGTCCGTCCCAGGGCGTGTTCGCCGTGGCGTTCCGCGACTCCCGGCACGGCGTCGCGGTCGGCGGCGACTACCGGCCCGGACAGCCGTCACCGGCGGCCGCGGCGACGACCGGTGACGGGGGCCGCACGTGGCGTCCCGCGCGCCGCCCGCCGGCCGAGTACCGGTCGGGAGCTGTGTGGCCGGTGTACTCGGGCCCGGCGGCGTTGGCGGTGGGGCCCACGGGCAGCGACGGCAGCCTCGACGGAGGCCGCACGTGGACCCGGTTCGACACCGAGAGCTTCGACACCGTCGACTGCGCGCCCGACGGCGGCTGCTGGGCCGCGGGCGAGAAGGGCCGCGCCGCCCGCCTCACCATCACCCGCTAGGCGGGTTCTCCGCTAGACGGATTCCCCCAGGAGGGACCGGAGGAGGTCGCGCAGGGACTCCTGCTGGGCCGGGGCGAGCGTGGTCAGCGGCGAGTCGGCGTCGAGGCGTTCGAGGACGTCGGCGCGGCAGCGTTCGCCGTCCGGTGTGAGGACGATCTGCTTGGCGCGGCGGTCGGTCGGGTGGGGGCGGCGCTCGACGAGCCCCTGCCCTTCGAGGCGGTCGACCAGGAAGGTCGCGTTCGACGCCTCGCACGCCATGCGGTGGGCGAGCTCGCGGGCCGTGATCGGCTCGGAGAGCTCGCGGAGCGCGACGACCTGGGCCGCGGTCATGCCCACCTCGTCGGCGACCCGCCGGGCGTGGACGTCGAGCCGCTGCGCGAACCGGTGGACCAGCTTGCACACGTCCCGTTCCATCTGCTCGCCCATGCCCCGAGTGTAGCGCCTGTGCTTCGAATCATGATATTGCTAATTCGAATCATCCGAGTTCGAAGTAAATGGAGCGCGCGTGCCCCCCTCACTCCTCTCCCTCATGCTGGTCGTCTTCGGCCTGACGACCGGCGAGTTCGTCATCGCGGGCATCCTGCCGGACGTGGCGGCGGACCTCGGCGTCTCGGTGCCCGCCGCCGGACGCCTGGTGAGCGCCTACGCGCTCGGCATGATCGTCGGCGGTCCGGTCGTCACCGTCCTGACGGCGCGGGTGCCGCGCAAGACGCTCGTCACCGGCCTCATCGCCGTGTCGATCCTCGGAAACCTCGGCTCCGCCCTGGCACCGAACTACCCGGTGCTGCTCGCGGCGCGGTTCGCCGCGGGACTGGTCGTGGCCACGTTCTTCGCGGTCGCCATCGCCACCGCCGCCTCCACGGCCCCCGCGGGCCGGGAGTCCTCCACCATCGCGAAGGTGGCGCTCGGGCTGAACCTCGGCATCGTCCTCGGCGCCCCGCTGGGCACCATGATCGGCCAGACCCTCGGCTGGCGGGCGACCTTCGGCGCGGTCGCCGCGCTCACCGCTGTGGGCCTGCTCATGGTGCTGCGGTTCGTGCCGGCCCTGCCCGCCGCCGCGACCGGTCCGCTCTGGGGCGAGCTGCGCGTGTTCGCGGGACGGGACGTCCGCCTGGCGATCGCCCTCACCGCCCTGGGCAACGTGGGCGTGGTGACCGTCTTCACCTACATCGCGCCGCTGCTCACCGAGGTCAGCGGGTTCCCCGAGGGCGCCGTCCCGGTGCTGCTCCTGGTGTACGGCGCGGGCGCGGTCGCGGGCAACTTCCTCGGCGGCCGGCTCTCGGACCGGGCCCTGATGCCCTCACTGGCCTGGCTCCTCGGCGCGCTGGCCGGCGCCCTGGCGCTGTTCTGGGCGGTGGCCGGGATGCGGCCGCCGGCCGCCGTGATGACGTTCGCGCTCGGCCTGCTGGCCTTCGCGATCCTCCCGGGTATGCAGACCCGCGTCCTGACCACGGCGGGCGCGGCCCCGACGCTGGCGGTGGCCGTGAACGCCTCGGGGTTCCAGGTCGCCGCCGCGTTCGCCGGCTGGCTCGGCGGGACGCTGATCGGGCACGGGCCGGGCCCGCGCTCGCTCTTCCCCGTCGCGGCCGCGCTCACCGTCGCCGGCCTCGCCGTGGCCGTGCACATCCACCGCGACGACCGCGCGGCCGTCCACGCGAGCGCCGGCTCCGAGTGACCTCGCCGGTCCGCGTTCGGCATGCGAGGGGCCGCCGGGAGGCGGCCCCTCGTGGGCTACTTGCGCTTGCCGCGCCTGGACTTGCGCTCGTCCTTCGGGTCGGGGCTCTTCGCGGCGGGCTTGGGGGCGCTCCCGCCCTTGGCGGCGCCCTGGTTCTTGACGGCCTCGATGGCGGCCTTCGCGGCGGCCGGGTCGAGGTACTCGCCGCCGCGCTTGAGCGGGGAGAAGTCGTCGTCCAGCTCGTAGACGAGCGGGATGCCGGTGGGGATGTTCAGGCCGACGATCTTCTCGTCGGAGATGTCGTCCAGGTGCTTGACCAGGGCGCGCAGGGAGTTGCCGTGCGCGGCGACCATGACGGTCTTGCCTGCGGCCAGGTCGGGGATGATCGAGTCGTACCAGTACGGCAGCATGCGGTCGACGACGTCGGCGAGGCATTCCGAGCGCGGGATCAGCTCGGACGGCAGCTCGGCGTAGCGCAGGTCGTTGACCTGGGACAGAGGGTCGTCGTCCTTGATGGGCGGCGGCGGGGTGTCGTAGGAGCGGCGCCAGATCATGAACTGCTCTTCGCCGAACTCCTCGCGCGTCTGCGCCTTGTTCTTGCCCTGGAGGGCGCCGTAGTGGCGCTCGTTGAGGCGCCAGGAGCGCCTCACCGGGATCCAGAGCAGGTCGGCCACGTCGAGGGCGATGTTGGCGGTGCGGATGGCCCGCTTCAGCAGGGAGGTGTGCAGCACGTCGGGGGTGATGTCGGCGTCGAGCAGCAGATCGCCGCCCTTGGTCGCCTCGCTCTCGCCCTTCGCGGAGAGGTCGACGTCCACCCAGCCGGTGAACAGCCCTTCCGCGTTCCAGACGCTTTCGCCATGCCGGAGCAATACCAGGGTCGCCATGGCACCAGAGCCTATCGGCCCCCCGCGCGTCACTCGCGGTTGGCCGGGTCCGCGAAGGAGGCGAAGGCCTGGAGGTTGGCGAGGCTCTCGCCGCGCTTGACGCGCCAGTCCCACTCGCGCTGGATGGACGACTTGAACCCGCGCTCCAGCGCCTTGTCGAAGTTCTCGTCGGAGTAGGTGAGGACGCAGCCGAGGAGGCGGTCGATCTCCTCCGGAGACACCGATTCGAGCGGGACCTTCCCGACGAGGTGGACGTCGCCGACGTCGTCCAGCGCGAAGGCGACCCCGTACATGCGGCCGTTCTTCTCCAGGAGGAACCGGTAGAACTCGGCGTGGTTCTCGTCGGGACGGCGGCAGAAGAACGCCTCGACGTGCAGCGAGTGGTCGCCGGCGATGAGCCACGTCATGGTGGCGAGCTTGTGCTGGCCGGGGAGCTTGACGAAGAACGCGTTCTCGCGCGGCTCCTCGAACTCCAGCTCGTTGGACCTCAGCGTCTCGCGGATGGTCTCGGCGATGGTCACGTGTGCTCCCCCCTGGAGGGCGGCTCCCCCGCGCCCCCGGTCGGCTCGGCTAGACGGTGGCCCGCGCGACCGCGGTCGGCACCGGCATGGCACCGGTATACACGTCCAGAAGGCGGTCGACGGTGGCGTCCCAGCCGAAGTCGTGGGCGTGCCGGACGGCGCCGCGGGCGAGGCGGGCGTGCAGGCCGGGCTCGTCGTGCAGACGCCGCAGGACGGTGGCGTAGTCGGCGGGGTCGTGGCCGGAGACCAGCACGCCGGACTCGCCGTCGGAGACCGCCGTGCACAGGCCGCCGACGCGGGAGGCCACCACCGGGGTGCCGCAGGCCTGGGACTCGACGGCGACGAGTCCGAACGACTCGCTGCGGGACGGGACGACGGTGACGTCCGCGGCGCGGTACCAGTCGGCCAGCTCGCGCTGCGGGGCCGGCGGCTCGAAGCGCATGACGTCGGAGATGCCGAGTTCGGCGGCGAGCAGTTGCAGGCCCGCGGGGCGGCACAGCCCGGAGCCGCTCGGTCCGCCGACGACGGCGACGACGAGACGCGAGCGCAGCGCGGGGTCGTCGGCCAGCATGCGGGCGACGGCGCGCAGCATCACGTCGGGCGCCTTCAGCGGCTGGATGCGGCCGACGAACAGCAGCACGTAGGCGTCGCGGGGCAGGCCGAGGCGGCGGCGGGCGGGGCCGGTCCGGTGCGGCAGGAGGCCGGTGCCGCGGGCGATGAGGGGCGACTCGGGGCGGAACAGCGACAGGTCGACGCCGGGGCTGACGGTCGCGACGCGGGAGGGGTCGGCGCCGTAGAGGTCGACGAGCTCCCCGGCCTCCTTGGCGGTGTTGGCGACGAGCTGGTCGGCCGATGCCGCGACCTGCTCCTCGCCGAGGACGCGCTCGGCCGGTTCGGGCTTGTCGTCGTCGGCGAGGGCCGCGTTCTTGACCTTGGCCATCGTGTGCATGGAGTGGACGAGCGGGACGCCCCACCGTTCCTTGGCCGCCCAGCCCGCCTGGCCGGAGAGCCAGTAGTGCGTGTGGAGGAGGTCGTAGTGGCCGGGCTCGTGGGCGGCCTCGGCGCGCAGCACACCGGAGGTGAACCCGCACAGGTGCCGGGGAAGCTCGGCCTTGTCGAGCTCTTCGAACGGCCCGGCGACCACGTTGCGGACGAGGACGCCCGGCGCGAGCTCCACGACGGGCGGAAGGGCCCGCGAGGTCGCGCGGGTGAAGATGTCCACCTCGACGCCCCTGGCGGCGAGCCGCTTGGCGACCTCGACCACGTAGACGTTCAGCCCGCCCGCGTCGCCGGTGCCCGGTTGGTCCAGAGGGGACGTATGCACACTGACTGTCGCAACCCGGCTGATACGACGCGACACCCGACACCACCTCCGACAGTGCAACCTACCGACCGGGTTTCGTGTTCCCTCGGTCAGGGGGACAAGCGCGACCGTCCGGCACAGTGACGCACCTCACCCGGGTCGGACGCGCGGATAGGCTGCCGTCCGGGCTTACTCTGCCGATCCACGCTCACCCACCCGGAAGACTGGACGCATGCGCAAGACGGCGATAGTGACCGGAGCAAGCAGCGGCATCGGGGCCGCCACGGCGAGGCGTCTGGCGGCCGAGGGGTTCAACGTCGTGCTCGCCGCACGGCGCCGCGACCGGCTCGACGCCCTCGCCGAGGAGATCGCCGAGAGCGTGCCGGGCGCGGGGAGGGTGGCGCCGTTCACCCTGGACGTCACCTCGCAGGAGTCGGTGGACGCGCTCGCCGCGGCCGTCGGCGACTGCCACGTCCTGGTCAACAACGCCGGCGGGGCGCTCGGCCTGGACAGCGTCGCGACCGCCGACCTCGACGACTGGCGGTCGATGTACGAGAGCAACGTCATCGGCCTCGTCCGCGTCACCAAGGCGATCCTGCCGAAGCTGGTCGAGAGCGGCGCGGGCCACGTCGTCAACATCACCTCGCTGGCCGGGCACGTCCCCTACGAGGGCGGCGGGGGGTACAACGCGGCCAAGTACGCCGCCTACGCGGTGAACGAGGTGATGCGCCTGGAGCTGGTCGCCGAGCCCGTCCGGGTCACCGAGATCGCGCCGGGCCTGGTGAAGACCGAGGAGTTCTCGCTGGTCCGCTTCCGCGGGGACGAGGAGAAGGCCGCCAAGCCGTACGAGGGCGTCCCCGAACCGCTGGTCGCCGACGACGTCGCGGACTGCGTCGCCTGGGCCGTCACCCGCCCGCCGCACGTCAACATCGACCGCATCGACGTCCAGCCGCGCGTCCAGGCCGCCCCGCACAGGCTTCACCGCGAGTAGGTTCCTCACCGCGAGGGCGCGACGGCGCTCCAGGGGAGCGTGACCTCGCCGAGGCGCCACCGGTTCCGGCCGCCGTACGGGGGCCGCGCCAAGACGGGATGGGTCCGCGCCAGCAGCGACACCGCCTCGATCCAGCGCGCGCGGGGGCCGAACGCCGAGTGGGGCGCCGCGGTCGCCCAGCAGCGGTCGAACGCGGTCAGGAACTCGTGGACGGGCTCGCCGGGGACGTTGCGGTGGATCAGCGTCTTGGGCAGCCGTTCGGCCAGTGCGGACGGCCGTTCGAGCGAGCGCACGTGGGCCGCGAAGGTGATGGTCCGGGGGCCGTCCGCGGTGAGGGTCACCCAGACGGCGCGGCGCCCGATCTCGTCGCACGTCCCCTCGACGAGGACGCCGGAGGGGGCGAGGCGTGCCCGCAGGTCGTCCCATGCGCGCCACGCCGCGGCCTCGTCGTACTGCCGCAGGACGTTGAACGCCCGCACCAGCACCGGCGGGCGCGGCACCGGCAGCTCGAAGCCGCCGCGCCGGAAGGACAGGCCTTCGTGGGGGCCGGTGGCGGCCGCGAAGGCGACCCCGGCGGCGACCCGGGCCGGCTCGATCTCGATGCCGACGACCTCCAGCCGCGGCGACACCGGGCGGAGCCGCGAGTACAGCTCGAAGGTGGTGACCGGGGACGCGCCGTAGCCGAGGTCGACGGCCAGCGGCCGCACGCCCGAGCGCAGCGCGGAGGTCTGGGTGGCGGCGATCCAGCGGTCGATCCGGCGCAGCCGGTTGGGGGCGGTGGTGCCGCGGGTCACCTCCCCCCGCGGCCTCGGGACAGGGGGCACGGGGTAATTGTCGGCGGTCCTGCCCTATGCCTCGTACATCAGTTCACTTCGTGAGATCGCACCCACTGAACCAGATTCGGTAAGTCATCGGTTACGGTGCTGCCGACGCCCCGTCCCCCGGAGGAGTGCCGATGCTCGACCTGGCGACCCTGCACGAGGCCATCGCCGCCGCGATCCCCGACCGCGAGTGCCTGGTGTGGCGCGAGCGCCGGGCCACCTGGCGCGAGGTCGCCGACCGGACGCGGCGGCTGGCGAACGTCCTGCACGCCCACGGCCTCGGCGTGCGCGCACGGGATGGCGGCGGCGCGGCGCACGAGCCGTGGGAGTCGCCCCACGACCATCTCGCCCTCTACCTGCACAACGGGCCCGAGTACCTGGAGGGCCTGGTCGGCGCGCACAAGGCGCGGGTCGCGCCGTTCAACGTCAACTACCGGTACGTGGACGACGAGCTGGCCCAGCTGTTCGCCGACGCCCGGCCGGCCGCCGTCCTCTACCACGCGCGGTTCGCGGACGTGATCGGCCGGGTCGTCGGCAGGCTCGGCACCGCCCCGCTCCTGCTCCAGGTGGCGGACGGCTCGGGCTCCGCCCTCCTCCCCGGCGCCCTCGACTACGAGGACGCGCTCGCCAAGGCGTCCTGCGAGCCCCTCCCCGTCCGGCCGAGCCCGGACGATCTCCACATCCTCTACACCGGCGGCACGACCGGGCTGCCGAAGGGCGTGCTGTGGCGGATCGGCGACCTGATGACCGGGCCGCTCGGCATGCGGCGCCGCGACGGAGCGCCCGTCACCGACCTCGGCGAGGCGGTCGAGCGGGCCGTCCGCAGCGACGTCCGCGTGCTGGTCGGGCCGCCGCTCATGCACGGCGGGGGCACGTGGTCGGCGCTCGGCGGCTGGTGCGGCGGCGGCTGCGTGGTGTTCCCCGACCGGGTGGACGGCCTGGACGCCGCCGACCTGATGGCCACCGCCGAGCGCGAGCGCGCCACCCGGATGCCGCTGGTCGGGGACGCGTTCGCCCGTCCGATCGTGGCGGCCCTGGAGGCGCGCCCGCACGACCTCGGCTCCCTGCGGACGCTGGTCAACTCCGCCGCGGGCGTCAGCCCGGGGGTGAAGGCGCGGCTCCTCGAACTCCTCCCGCACGCCCGGCTCGTGGACGTCCTCGGCTCCTCCGAGAGCGGGTTCCAGGTGACCCGGCACGGCCCGGACGCGCGGACGTTCCGCGCGGCGCCGGGCACGGTAGTGCTCAGCGCGGACCGGTCCCGGCGGCTCGCGCCCGGCGAGGACGAGCTCGGCTGGCTGGCCAAGGGCGGCGACGCGATCCCGCTCGGCTACCTCGGCGACCCGGTGAAGACGGCGTCCACCTTCCTCACCGTGGACGGCGAGCGCCTCGTCGTCGCGGGCGACCGGGCCCGGCTCCTCGCCGACGGCACCGTCGAGGTGCACGGGCGCGAGGCCACCACGATCAACACCGGCGGCGAGAAGGTGTTCGCCGAGGAGGTCGAGACCGTCCTGCGCGGCCTGCCCGGCGTCGCCGACGCGCTGGTGGTCGGCCGCCCGAGCGAGCGCTGGGGAACGGAGATCGTCGCGGTGGTCGGCCCGTCCGGCGCCCCGTCCGACCAGGAGCTGCGCGAGGGCTGCGCCGCCCATCTCGCCCGCTACAAGATCCCGAAGGCGTTCGTGCGGACCGACCGCGGGCTGCGGCTGCCGAACGGCAAGGCCGACTACGCCGCCGCGCGCGAGCTCCTCGACTGAACGGGATTCAGTCCGGCCCTGTACCGGGCGCCCCCTGGCACGGGATCATTGCGGGATGCCGGATCTGAAGCTCCTGCTCGCCGACCTCGCCGCCGAGGGCGACTCCGTCGACGCCCTGGTCGCGCCACTGGCCGCCGGCCGCTGGGCGGACCCGACCCCCGCCGAGGGCTGGACGATCGCGCACCAGATCGCGCACCTGGCCTGGACGGACGCGCAGGCGGTCGTCGCGGCCACCGACGCCGCCGCGTTCGCGGGGATCGTCGAGGAGGCCATGGCCGACCCCGGCGGCTACGTCGAGGCCGGCGCGCGGGAGGGCGCCCGCGAGGAGCCCGCCCGCCTGCTCGCCCGCTGGCGGGAGGGCCGTGCCCGGATGGTGGACGCCCTGGCCGCCGTCCCGCCGGGAACGCGCCTGCCCTGGTTCGGCCCGCCGATGAGCGCCGCGTCCATGGCGACCGCGCGGCTCATGGAGACCTGGGCGCACGGCGAGGACGTCGCCGACGCGCTCGGCGGGCGCCGCGAGCCCACGCACCGGCTCCGGCACGTCGCGCACATCGGCGTCCGCACCCGCGACTTCGCGTTCCGCAACCGGGGCCTGGAGCCTCCGGCCGAGGAGTTCCGCGTCGTCCTGCGGGGGCCGGACGGCGACGAGTGGACCTGGGGCCCGCCGGACGCCCGCCAGTCGGTGACCGGCCCCGCCCTCGACTTCTGCCACGCGGTGACCCAGCGCCGCCACCGCGCCGACCTGGACCTCACGGCGACCGGCCCCGACGCCGACCGCTGGCTGGACGTGGCGCAGGCCTTCGCGGGCCCGCCCGGCGCCGGCCGCGCACCGGCGCCCGGCTGAGCGGGTCCCGCGCCTGAGAGATTCGCCACTGACCTCCGCGTTCGCGTTCGCATCGCTCGGCGGTGGAGAAGTCGATCGTATGACAGTTCTCATCGCATACGACGGTTCTGACGACGCGCAGGCGGCCGTGGAGTACGTCGCGCGCCACCTGCGCGCCGAGCCGACCGTGATCATGACCGTGTGGGAGCCGCTGCTGACCCAGATCTCCTGGGCGCCGCTGGCCGCCGCGGTGCCCGTGGCGGGCAGGATCGACGAGGGCGAGCAGTACGAGGAGGAGAAGCAGGCCGAGCGGCTCGCCCGGCAGGGCGCCGACATCGCCGCCAAGGCGGGGCTGAGCGACGTGGCGGTGCGCGCCGAGCGCGGCGGCGGGCCGGTGTGGGCCGCGATCGTGGACGTGGCGGAGGAGCTGAACGCCTCCCTCGTCGTCACCGGTTCGCGCGGTCTGGCGGGGGCCCGGTCGGTGATCCTGGGCAGCGTGTCCACTCGCGTGCTGCACCATGCCCACCGCCCGGTCCTGGTGGTGCCGCCGCCGAAGAGTGACGACGAGGGCTGAGCGCTCCCCCGAGGAGCGCTAGAGCGCTCCCACGGCACGCTCGAAGGCGTCGTAGGCGGCCTCGGTGAACAGGACGAAGCGGGCGTCCATCACCTGGGTCGGGGTGCCCCGGACGGTGCCGACCGCGATGCGGGCGGCGTCGTCCAGGGGCCAGCCGTAGATGCCGGCCGACACGGCGGGGAAGGCGATCGAGTCGACGCCCAGCTCGTCGGCGACGCGGAGGGACTCGCGGTAGCAGGAGGCGAGCTGGTGGGAGCGGTCCTCGGAGGAGGAGTACACGGGGCCGACGGTGTGGATCACCCACGCGGCGGGCAGCAGCCCCGCCGTCGTGGCCACCGCCTGGCCGGTCGGCAGGCCGCCGCAGTAGTGGGACGAGCGGAGCCGGCGGCACTCCTCCAGGATCTCCGGACCGCCCCTGCGGTGGATCGCGCCGTCCACCCCGCCCCCGCCCAGCAGCGACGAGTTCGCCGCGTTCACGACCGCGCCGACCCTCTGCTCGGTGATGTCGCCGTGGACAAGAGTGATCTTCATGTGCCGCCGATCCTCAGAAGTACCGAATCCCGTCAGAGAACAAGAATTCTCGTCCGCGGCGCACGCGAAACGCGTTCGGGCGCTTCCCGGCGGTACGCTCATGGCGGACGAGCCGCCGGGGGGCGGTGTGGCCCGTCCGACTTCGTCCGGCCGGACGCAGGGGGGTGTCCATGCGGAACGCCGGGCGTGACCAGTGCTGGCAGACCCCACAGCAGACGATGCACGATGGCGTGAAAGTCGCGGAGGTACCCCCTTGAAGATTCTCCTCGCCGGAGCGACCGGAGTAGTCGGCCGCCGGCTGATCCCGCTGCTCGTCCAGGCGGGCCACGAGGTCGCAGGGACGACACGCCGAACCGAACGCACCGGCATGGTGCGCGACCTCGGGGCCGCGCCGGTCGTGCTGGACGTGCTCGACGCCGCCGCGGTGCGCGACGTCATGGAGGCCGAACGCCCCGACGCCGTGGTCCACCAGCTCACCGACCTCAGCGCCGAGGACTTCGACGCCAACTCGCACCTGCGGATCGTGGGCACCCGCAACCTGGTCGACGCGGCGAAGGCCGCCGGCGTGCGGACCATGGTCGCCCAGAGCATCGCGTGGCTGTACGTGCCGGGCGACGCGCCCGCCGTCGAGACCGACCCGCTCGACTCGCACCTGCCGCCCTACGCGGGCATCGCGGCGCTGGAGGAGGCGGTCTCCGAGATGCCGCACGGCGTCGTCCTGCGGTACGGGGCGCTCTACGGTCCCGGCACCTGGTACGCCCCCGACGGCGCGATCGCCGAGCGGGTGCGGGCGGGCGTCCTTCGCGAGGCGCCGTCCTGGACGTCGTTCGTGCACGTCGACGACGCGGCGTCGGCGGCGCTCGCCGCGCTGGAGTGGCCCGCCGGGCCCGTCAACGTCGTCGACGACGAGCCGGCGACCACGGCGGACTGGCTGCCGGTCTACAGCGCGGCGCTCGGCGCGCCCAGCCCGGGAAGCGCCGGCAAGCACGCGGCCGCGACGGGCCGTCCGGCGTCCAACGCCAAGGCGCTGAGCCTCGGCTGGAAGCCGCGGGTCGCGTCCTGGCGCACCGGTTTCGCGCGGATGGACGTGCCCGTCCGGAGCGACTGACCCCCCGGTCAGCCGAACTGGAACGAGCGCTTGGCCAGTCCGAGCCAGTAGCCGTCGATGACCGACCGCCGTCCCGAGGCGGCGTCGGCGTCGGCGCCGAGCGCCACGAACAGGGGCGCGAAGTGCTCCGTCCGGGGGTGCGCGATGCGCGCGGCCGGGGCCTTGGCGCGGAAGTCGAGCAGCGAGTCGACGTCGCCGCCCCGCACGGCCCGGTCCGTCCACTCGTCGAACTCCGCCGACCACGCGGGCGGCGCCGCGTCCGGGTCCGGGCGCATCTCCCGCAGGTTGTGCGTGGTGAAACCGCTCCCGACGATGAGGACCCCCTTGTCGCGCAGCGGCGCGAGGCTCCGCCCGATCTCGAAGAGGCGCTCGGGCTCCAGGGTGGGCATCGACATCTGCAGCACGGGGACGTCGGCGTCCGGATACATCTCCACGAGCGGGACGTACGCGCCGTGGTCCAGCCCCCGCTCCTCGTCCTGGTGGACGCCGGGGATCAGCTTGCGCACGTCGTCGGCGAGGGCCGGCGCGCCGGGCGCGTCGTACCGGACGCTGTAGTAGCGCTCGGGGAAGCCCCAGAAGTCGTACACGAGCGGCACCGGCCGCGTCGCGCCGATGCTCAGCGGCGCCTCCTCCCAGTGCGCCGACACCATGAGGATCGCCTCCGGCCTCGGCAGGTCCGCCGACCAGCGGGCCAGTTCGGCGGTCCACCGGTCGTCGTCGGCCAGCGGCGGCGCGCCGTGGCTGAGATAGAGCACCGGCATCGTGGTCATGTCCACCCTCCCTTTACTTGAGAGTTCAACCATACTCGACATCATTGAACTTTCAAGTCTTGAGGGTTCAAATGCCGGGTAGACTGGGGGCATGGCCGAGACGATGACCGGCGACGGGACGACGACCGACGAGACGACGACCGGCGAGACGACGACCGGCGAGACGGCCGATGAGGCGAGGGGCGGCGAGGCGGCGGCCGAGCCGCGCTGGCTCGACGACGACGAGCAGGAGACCTGGCGCGCCTTCCTGTGGACGTCCCGGCTGCTCGGCGAGGCGCTCGACCGCCAGCTCCAGCGCGACTCGGGCCTGCCGCACGCCTACTACATGATCCTGGCGATGCTGTCGGAGGCGCCCGGCCGCGCGCTGACGATGACCGAGCTCGCCGAGATCGTCCACTCGTCCCCGAGCCGCCTGTCGCACGCGGTGAACCGGCTGGAGGAGGCCGGCTGGGTGAGCCGGTGCAAGCCCGCCGCCGACCGGCGCACCACGATCGCCAGCCTCACCGACGAGGGCTTCGCCGTCCTCGCGAAGGCGGCGCCGGGCCACGTCGCCGAGGTCAGGCGGCACCTGTTCGACCCGCTCACCCGCGAGCAGATGCTGGCGTACCGCGAGATCCTGCACGCCCTCCTCGGATCCCTCGACCCGAACCGCGAGGCGCCGTGCGCCCGCGAAGGCTAGACGAACTCCACGCCGTGTGACTTCGCCTTGGGGTGCGTGGCGGCGAGCAGGCGCATGCCCTCCTCCTCCAGCGCGGCGCGCTCCGGCGCCGGGACGGGGGCGAACGGCTCGATCCGCAGGACCGCCTCGCCGCGCCCCTTGTCGATCTTCCACATGCCGTGGACGAAGCCGTCCACGAGGAACGTCGCCCGGATGATGCCGTTGACGGTGAAGACGCGCTTGCGGTGCTCCTCGGAGATGATCCGCGCCCGGTCGGCGTGGGACAGCAGCAGGTTGTCGAAGTCGGGGACGAACCGGACCGGCGCCTCCGCGCCGAGGCCGGGGCGCGGCGCGTCCGGCAGGTCGTACAGCGTCCGGCCGTTCTCGTCGCGGAAGGTCACCAGCTCCGGCCCGAGCCGCTCGACGACCTCGCCGAGGCGCGTCAGCCCGGCCCACTGCTGGACGTCCTGGACGCTCGCGGGCCCGAACGCCCCCAGGTAGCGCCGCACGAGGTCGTCCAGGGACGGGTCGGGCGCCGCGGGCCCGAGCCAGTTCTCCAGCGTCGTGTGCCGGGCGGTCCCGGACGAGCCCCAGATCCCCCGCGGCGGGACCTGCACGAGCGGCAGACGGCAGCGGACGGCCCACGCCAGCAGCGCCGGGTCCTCGTCCGGCCACCGTTCGGCCAGCAGCGCGCGCAGGTCCTTGTCGGAGCGCGGTTCCTCCTCCAGCAGGGCCCGCGCCCACGCCGTGACGGCCTCCAGGTCGAGGTGCCCCAGCTCGGCCGCCCGCGCCTTCAGATAATTGTCGAGGATCACCTGGGTGATCGGCCGCAGCGCGCGGGCGTCGCGGGCGCTGACCAGGTGCAGCGTCCCGCGCATCAGGACCATCCGCAGCGCCCGGCGGTCGGCGATCAGCTCCCCGGCCTCGTCGAGCGCGTAGTCCGCGAGCCGCGTCCACAGCCCGATGTGCGGCGGGTTCGGGGCCTGCGCCTGCAGGCCGACCAGATGCTCGATCGCCTCCAGCGCGGGCATGGCGTGCCGCTCCAGCAGGAGCTGGCGGGCCAGCAGTGCGCGATTGAGCGCGCGTCGTCCCAGCTCAGTCGTCATAACGGGTGACCAGCTCCTGCCAGCTCGGCGCGGGACCGGGCGGTTCCGGCCGGTCCGCGAGGTTCATGGCGTCCAGGATCAGCGCCAGGTAGCGGTGCCGCAGCCGGTTCATCCGCTCGTCGTCCCCGATCCGGATGCCGTGCAGGTGTTCGAGGATCACCGAGACGTCGCCGACCTCGATCCCGGGACGCAGCGCGCCCGCCTCCCGGGTGCGCTCCAGCAGCCGCCGCGTCGCGACGTGGATCTCCCGGCCCTTGCGGCTCATGTCCTCGGTGACCTCGAAGCCGCCCGCCAGCCGCATGGTGAGCGAACCCGCTCCGATGTCCAGGCAGCGGCGCATGAACGCGGCGAACGCCTCCCACGCGTCGCCGTCGTCGTCCAGGGCCGCCTCCACCTCGGCGAGGTAGCGGTCCATGCCCTCGTCGGCCAGCTTCTGGAGCAGGTCCTCCTTGCTCTTGTAGCGCCGGTACAGCGCGCTGATCCCCACCCCGGCGTGCTCGGCCACCGCCGAGATCGGCGCGCCGGGGTCGGCGGTGAACACCGCCCGCGCCGCCTCCCTGATGAGTTCGTCGTTGCGGGCGGCCTGCGCTTTCCGCCCGCTCATGGGCTCCCGTGCCGTCTCCATGCCCTCCATCGTAGCGGAACGAAAAGTTCCGTTCTACGTAGCGCGCCAGGAGCGCCTTGACTCGCCCGCCGTCCGCCCTCATTATGAACATACGTTCATGAACAAGCGTTCACACCGAGGAGACCTCATGACGGAGATCGTCAACACCCACCAGGCGGAGGCGTGGAACGGGTACGAGGGCGAGCACTGGGCCGAGAACCACGACCGGTACGACGCCATGAACGGCGGGTTCAACGACGCCCTGCTGGACGCGGCGCGGATCGGGCCGCGCGACCGGGTCCTCGACATCGGCTGCGGAAACGGGCAGATCACCCGGCTCGCGGCGAGGCGGGCGTCCCTCGGCGCCGCGACGGGCGTCGACCTGTCCCGGCCGATGCTCGCCCGCGCCCGCTCCCTCGCCGAGAAGGAGGGCGTCGCGAACGTGGCCTTCGAACGGGGCGACGCGCAGGTGCACCCGTTCCCCGCGGGCGGCTTCGACGTCGCCGTCAGCCGGTTCGGGATCATGTTCTTCACCGACCCGGTCGCCGCGTTCGGCAACGTCCGGCGGGCCCTGCGCGAGGGCGGCCGGCTGGCGTTCCTGTGCATGACGCCGCTCGCCGAGAGCGAGATGGGAGCGGTCATGGCCGCGCTCCCGCCCCTCGACCGGGCCCCGGTCGGGCACGACGGCGGGCCGCTGTCGCTCGCGGACCCGGGCCGCGTCCAGGAGATCCTCGGGGCCGCCGGGTTCCACGGCGTGTCCAGCCGCAGGGTCGAGGCCGACCAGATCTGGGGACGCGACGCCCGCGAGGCCGGGGAGTTCCTTGCCGGGTGGGGCCCGATCCACTACAACTACGGCGCGGGCGACGGGGTGCGCGACGCCCTGGTCGAGGCGATGCGCTCCTTCGAGCGCGACGGCGCCGTCCGCCTGCGCGCCACCGCGTGGCTGGTCACGGCACGGCGATGAAGAGGGTCGTGGTCCTCGGCGGCTACGGCACGGTCGGCCGGGAGGTGGTCGCGGGGCTGCTCGGGCACGTCCCCGAGGTGGTGGCCGCCGGGCGCGACCTCGCCAAGGCCCGCACCGTGGCGGGGGCGCTCCCGCTGCGGTTCGACCTGCGGAGCGACGACCCGGGGCGGCTCGCCGCCGACGCCGTCGTCATGTGCGCGGAGACGGGCAACGTGCGGGTCGCCGAGGCGTGCCTCGCCCGGGGCGTCCACTACGTCGACGTGTCCGCGTCGCATGCCGTGCTCGCCGGGATCGAGAAGCTGGACGGGCTCGCCGTCGAGCGGAACGCCACGGCCGTGCTGAGCGTGGGCCTCGCCCCCGGCGTCACGAACCTGCTGGCCCGCGAGTCCGGCGGCGGGGACGTGGACATCGGCGTCCTGCTCGGCGCCGGTGAGCGGCACGGGCCGTCCGCCGTGGACTGGACGCTCGATTCACTCACCGACCTCGGAGAATCGTGGCGGATACGGTTCCCCGCGCCCTACGGCGTCCGGACCGTGCACCGCTTCCCGTTCTCCGACCAGTACACCCTGCCCGGACGCGTCCGCACCGGCCTCTGCCTCGACTCGCGCGCCATGACCGCTCTCCTCCCCCGCCTCGTCCCGTTCCGGAACCTGGCCCCGCTGCGGGCCGCGTTCCGCCGCGTCCACATCGGCGGCGACGGGTTCGCGGTGGCGGTCGCGTCCGGCGGGACGGTGCGCTCGTTCGCGGGACGGCGGCAGAGCCGCGCGACGGGCCTGGCCGCCGCGATGGTCGTCCGGGAGCTGGACGGCACGCCGCCCGGCGTCCGTCACATCGAGGACGCCGTCGGGCCGGACTTCCTGCCCGGACTCGCCGCGCACGGGTTCGAGCTCGCTCATTACGATGCGGGGTGATGTCACCTCGAAGAGCGGCGGCGCTGGGCGCCGGCGACCGCACCCTGCGCGACCACCTGATCGCCACGGCCGAGCGGATGATCGCCGAGCGCGGGACGGCGGGCCTGACCGTCCGGGCGATCGCGCGGGAGGCCGGCGTCGCCGACGGCGTCCTCTACAACCACTTCGCCGACAAGGAGGAGCTGCTCGCGCACGCGCTGCGGGCGCACGCCGAGTCGGTCGCGCGGCCGCTCGGCCCCCTGCCCGAGCCCGGCACCGGCACGGTCGAGGAGAACCTGCGCGCGTACGTGGCGTACGGTCTCGCTCTGCACAACGGGGTGCTGCCCGCACTGGCCGGGCTGGTCGGGCACCCGGCCGTCCTCGCCCGGTTCGCGGCGCTGAGCGGCGGGGGCGACACCTGGAGGGAGCGGCTCGCCGCCTACCTGCGCGGCGAGCGCGACCTCGGCCGCCTCGCCCCGGAGGCCCGGGTCGAGGCGGCGGCCTCGCTGATCGTCGGCGCGTGCCACGAGCCGGTGCTGTCGGTGCTGTTCCAGGGCCGGGGCCTCGCGCACCGCGTGTCGCCGGACGTCGTGGACGACCTCGTCGCGACCGTCCTCAACGGCCTCGCCCCCCGCTAGGGCGCCCCGCTCCTCACGACGCCATCGCCTCCCTGACCTCCGCCAGCGTGCGGTCCGCGATCGCGTTGGCGCGCTCGTCGCCCTCCGCCAGGACCTCGCGCAGGTACGCGCGGTCGGCGGCCAGCTCGGCGCGGTGGGCGCGGATCGGGCGCAGGAACTCGTTCACCGAGTCGGTCACGACCTTCTTCAGCGCCGCCGAGCCGCCGTCGCCGATCTCGGCGGCGACGGCATGCGGGTCGCGGCCCTGGCAGAGCGCGGCGAGCAGCACCAGCCCGGAGACCTCCGGGCGGGTCTCGGGCGCGTAGGCGATGGTCCGGTCGGCGTCGGTCACGGCCCGCTTGATCAGCCGCGCCGTCTCGTCCTCGGTGGCGGAGAGCGCGACGGCGTTGCCGCGGCTCTTGCTCATCTTGCGGCCGTCGGTTCCGAGCAGGAGCGGCGCGGACGACAGCAGGGCGTCCGGCACCGGGAAGACGGGCCCGTAGCGCTCGTTGAAGCGGCGCGCGACGGTCCGGGTGATCTCCTGGTGCGGGAGCTGGTCCCTGCCGACGGGCACCAGGTTGGCCTTGCAGAACAGGATGTCGGCGGCCTGGTGGACGGGGTAGGTGAACATCAGCCCGCTGACGGCCGCCTGCCGGGACGTCGCGATCTCGTCCTTCACCGTGGGGTTGCGGCTCAGCTCCGCGATCGACACCAGCGACAGGAACGGCAGCATGAGCTGGTTCAGCGCGGGGACGGAGCTGTGCCGGAAGATCGTCGCCTTGGCCGGGTCGATCCCGGCCGCCAGGTAGTCGGCGACCAGGCCCTCGACGTACTCCGACAGGTGGTCGGCGACGTCCCGGTCGGTGAGCACCTGGTAGTCGGCCACCAGGACGAACAGCTCCACGCCCGCGCGCTGGAGCCGCACCCGGTTGGCCAGGGTGCCGAAGTAGTGCCCGAGGTGCAGCGGGCCGGTGGGGCGGTCGCCGGTCAGGATCCGGAAGGCTCCGGGGTCGACCGCGATGCGTTCTTCCAGCTCGCGGCTGCGGGCTTCGGGGGTGGTGTCCATGGGGTCCTCCTCGTCGGGTCTCCGGCCGTCCGCCGGTCCGGGCCCGGTTCGCCGAGGAGGAGAAAGGGCCGTCCAGCGGACGGCCCGATCGCATGCGTCGTTGCGGCCGTCCTAGGACGGCCACCAGCCGAGACATGCGGTGCGCTTCACGCCTCCATGCTAACCCACCGAATATGCGGGCTGCCAGATAATCTAGAACGGAATCATCTTGGGTAGGCTGGACGCATGACCTCGATGGCCCCCGCCCGCACGCAGACGGACCTGTCCTTCCTGCTCGACCACACCAGCCACGTGCTGCGCGGCCGCATGACCGCGGCGCTCGCGGAGATCGGGCTGACGCCGCGCATGCACTGCGTCCTGGTGCACGCACTGGAGGAGGAGCGCACCCAGATCCAGCTCGCCGAGATCGGCGACATGGACAAGACCACCATGGTCGTGACCGTGGACGCGCTGGAGAAGGCCGGGCTCGCCGAGCGGCGCCCCTCGTCCCGGGACCGGCGGGCCCGGATCATCGCCGTCACCGAGGAGGGCGCGCGGGTCGCCGCCCGCAGCCAGGAGATCGTGGACGGCGTCCACGCGGCGGCCCTCGGCTCGCTGCCGGACGACCAGCGCGAGGCCCTCGTCCGCGCACTGAACACCCTGGTCACCGGGCATCTGGCGACCCCGCCCGAGGCGTCGGCGCCGGCCCGGCGGGCCCGCGAGCGCCAGAAATAAGCCCGTCACAGATCGTCTATAACAAAACTATCTGCTACGGTCTCTCCTGTACCTCCCGACAGGAGATGACCAATGCCCTCCCTCTCGCTCTCCCCGCTCCGCTCCCGATGGGCGGCGCTCGGCGTGCTGTCGGCCACGATGCTGATGACCATCCTCGACGGCAGCATCGTCACGGTCGCCGCCCCGGCCATCCAGGACGACCTCGGCTTCTCGCCCGCCGGGCTCAGCTGGATCATGAACGCCTACCTGATCCCCCTCGGCGGCCTGCTGCTCCTCGCCGGACGGCTCGGCGACCTCGTCGGCCGCCGGACGCTGTTCCTCGCCGGGAACGCCGTCTTCACCGCGGCGTCGGTGCTGGCGGGCGCCGCCACCTCGTCCGGCCTGCTGATCGCCGCCCGGTTCCTGCAGGGCGTCGGCAGCGCCCTCGCCTCCGCCGTCGTGCTCGGCATCCTCGTGACGCTGTTCGCCGACCCCCGTGAACGGACCAAGGCGATCGGGGTGTTCAGCTTCACCGGCGCGGCGGGCGCGTCCATCGGGCAGGTGCTCGGCGGCGTGCTCACCGACGCGCTGAGCTGGCACTGGATCTTCCTGATCAACCTGCCGATCGGCCTCGCCGTGATGCTCCTCGCCCTTCCCGCGCTCCCCCGCGACCGGGGCGCCGGCCTGGCCGCCGGCGCCGACGTCGCGGGCGCGGCCCTCGTCACGTCGGGGCTGATGCTCGGCATCTACACGGTCGTCAAGGTCGAGCGGTTCGGCTGGCTCTCGGCGCACACCCTCGGACTCGGCGCCGTGTCGCTGCTGCTGCTGGCCGGGTTCACCGCCCGCCAGGCCCGCGCCGCGACGCCGCTGATGCCCCTGCGGATCCTGCGCTCCCGCAACGTGTCCGGCGCCTACGCGGTCCAGCTGCTGACCCTGTCGGCGATGTTCTCGTTCCAGGTGATCGTCGCCCTCTACATGCAGCAGGTCCTCGGCTACAGCGCGCTCGCCACCGGGCTCGCGATGCTCCCCGCCGCCGTCTCGATCGGCGCGGTGTCGCTGCTGGCCTCCGCCCGGCTCTCCAACCGCTTCGGCGAGCGCTTCGTGCTGGTCGCCGGGCTCGTCCTGCTCATCGGCGCGATGGCCTGGCTCGCGACCGTCCCGGTGGACGCGGACTACGTCACCGACCTGCTCCCGGTCTTCGTGCTCATCGCCGGCGGCGGGCTCGTGCTGCCGTCCCTGACCGGGCTCGGCATGTCCAGCGCCCGTCCCGAGGACGCGGGGCTGGCGTCCGGCCTGTTCAACACCGTCCAGCAGGTCGGGATGGCGCTCGGCGTCGCGGTCATGACCACGCTCGCGGCGTCCCGCGTCGAATCCCTGCGGGCGGACGGGCGGGACACCGCCGCCGCCCTCACCGGCGGCTACCACCTGGCGTTCACCGTCTCGGCCGGCCTGCTGGTCGCCGCGCTCGCGGTGTCGCTGCTCGTCCTTCGCCGCCCGGCGCCGGTGGCCGGCGCCGCGCCCGTCGAATCCGTCCCCACCGGCGTCTGACGCCGAGGCCTCCGAACCCGTCCCCACCCTTCGAAGGAGATCACGATGACCGAGTACGGCCCCGGCCAGGGACCCGGCCCCAAGTCCATCGGCGAGGACGAGCTGTCCCGCCTCCTCGGCGAGCAGCAGTTCGGCGTCCTCGCCACGAACAGGAAGAGCGGCCACCCGCACGTCTCCACGGTCGTCTACACGTGGGACCCGGACGAGCGCGTCGTGCGGATCTCCACGACGGCCGATCGGGCGAAGGTGAAGCAGCTCCGGCGCGACCCGCGCGCCGCCCTGCACGCGTCCGGCCCCGGCCACCTGTCGTTCGCGGTCGCCGAGGGCGCCGCCGAGCTGTCCGCCGTCAGCGAGGAGCCCGGGGACGCGACCGGGCGCGAGCTGCTCGCGATGACGCCGGGCTTCGACGACCCGGCGGACGAGCGGGCGTTCCTGGAGCAGATGGTGAAGGACCGGCGGCTGGTGATCCGCCTGCGCGTCGCCCGCCTCTACGGAACGGTCCTCGCCGACTAGCGACACGGCGGGCGGCGCCGCCGCCGGGCTACGGCCTTTCTCGAAGTGGCCCCGGCCACGCACGCGAACGCGTGACCTGCCCGGTGGAGCGAAGCCGGAGGCGAGCGCAACCGGGCAGATCGCGAAGCGATGCCGCGTTCGCCCAGGCCCGGTCACGTAGCGAGCCGCCAGGCGAGCGAAGTGGGCCGGGACTGCCAAAAACTAGTGCGGCAGGACGAGGAGCAGCAGCGGGAGGACGGCGATGACCGGAACGGCGATCGACGCGGCGAGGCGGGTCCGGCGGGGCAGCGGCTCCGGCTCCAGCAGCCGGTTCACCCGAGCCATCACCGGGATGTCGCTGTGGGAGGCGACGCCGAGCGTGCCGGACGGCGCGGCGGCCGGGCGGGCGGCCGCGAAGCGCAGCAGCGCGGTCGCCAGCTCGCGCGGCGGCCGGCCGTGCCGGGCGCGGTCGTCGGCGGCCATCTCGATCAGCAGCTCCACCGCGTCCAGGCACCGTCCGACCAGCCGGAACTGCGGGAAGACCTGGCGCAGCGACGCGAACGGCAACAGCACCAGGTCGTGGCGCTCGCGGGCGTGCGCGCGCTCGTGCGCGAGCACCGCGGCCAGCTCGCCGCGGTCGAGCAGCTCCAGCGTCCCGGCGCTGACGACGACCTTGGACGAGCGGACGCCCGGCACGCAGTACGCCGCGGCGCCGGGATGGTCGAGGACGAGGGTGCCGGGCACCGAGGAGTCGCGGCGCGACACCAGCGCGAGCAGGGCCCGGTGCCGCCGCCTGGCCCGCACGACCCGCAGCACCGCGAACATCAGCATGACCAGCAGCACGCCGGTCAGGCTGATCGCGGCGAGCAGGGCCGCCACCTGCACCGGGTTGAGCCGGGCCGCCTGGTCGTCGTACAGGCCGGGAAGCCCGCCGAGGACGCCCTTGCGGTACGGCAGGAGGGCGAGCCCGAGCAGGGCGCCGATCGTGGCGACGCCCCAGCACAGCCCGAGGGCCTGCCAGAGCGCGATCCCGATCCGGGGCGTGCGCCACGTCCACCGGGCCCGGGACAGCAGGTGCGCCCCGCCGACGGTCCCCAGTGAGATCAATGCGAGCAGGGCGGTGCCGGTCATGCCGGAGGTTCCTTACCGGTGAGGCCCGCGAGGGTCTGGCGGATCACGTCGATCTCGTCCCGCGACACCGAGCGGACGAAGTGCGCGAGCGCCGCGTCGCGGTCACCGGTCTCGTTCAGGGCCCCGAGCATCAGCTCGGTGACGTACATCTCGCGGCTCGCCACCGGGTGGTAGCGCCAGGCGCGGCCGTCGCGCTCGCGTTCCAGGAAGCCCTTCTTCGCGAGCCTGTCGAGGACGGTCATGACCGTGGTGTGCGCGAGGTCCCGGTCGTCGGCGAGGGCACGGCTCACGTCGCGCGCGGTGGCCGCCTGGTGCCCGGCTTCCTGCCGCGCCCACAGGACCTCCATGACCGTGCGTTCAAGCTCTCCCAGACCCTTCACGCGTCCCAGATTATCCGACGGCCACCGCACTGACCACGTCAGGTAGTACTACCGCCTGTAGGGGGCGCGACGAGGCCGTACTCGTAGGCGATGATGACGAGCTGGACGCGGTCGCGGGCGGCGAGCTTGGCGAGCAGCCGCGCGACGTGCGCCTTCGCGGTGGCCACGCTGATCACCAGCTCCGCGGCGATCTCCTGGTTGGACAGGCCGCGCCCGACCAGGGTCAGCACCTCCCGCTCGCGCTCGGTGACGCCCTCCACGTGCCGGGGCCGCCCCGCGGCCGGTTGCGGACGCGCCGCGAACTCCTCGATCAGCCTGCGGGTGACGCTCGGCGCGATCAGGGCGTCCCCGCCAGCGACGACGCGGATCGCCGCGAGGATCTCCTCCAGCGCCATGTCCTTGACGAGGAACCCGCTGGCGCCCGCCCGGAGCGAGCCGTAGACGTAGTCGTCGTCGTCGAAGGTCGTCAGCATCAGCACGCGGGGGGTGCCGGGCCCCGCCCGGCGGATCCGGCGGGTGGCCTCGATGCCGTCCATGTCGGGCATGCGGATGTCCATCACGACCACGTCCGGAGCCAGGTCCGCGGCGAGGAGGACCGCCTCGGCGCCCGTCCCGGCCTCGCCCGCGATCTCCAGGTCGGGGGTGTCGGCGATCAGGACGCGCAGCCCGGCGCGGATCAGCGGCTGGTCGTCGGCCAGCAGGACGCGGATCGTCATGCGGCCGCCGGCGCCGGGAACCGCGCCGCCACCCGGAACCCCCCGCCGGGCCGCGGACCCGCGGCGAACTCGCCGCGCAGCAGGGCGACCCGCTCCCGCATCCCGACGAGGCCGTACCCGGTGCCGACCACGCCGCCGACCCCGTCGTCCTCGACCTCGACGGCGAGCTCGCCGTCGCCGTAGCCGATCGTCACCCGGCAGCGGTCGGTGCCCGCGTGCCGGACGACGTTCGTGACCGCCTCCTGGACGATCCGGTAGGCGGACAGGTCGACGTCCGGCGGCAGCGCCCGCGGCTCGCCCGACGTGCGGACGTCGACCGCGACGCCCGCGTCCCCCGCGGCCTCGGCGAGGCGGGCGAGGTCGTCCAGGCCGGGGGCGGGGCCGAGCGGCGCGGCGCCGGGGTCGTCCTTGCGGAGGGCGGTGAGCATCCTGCGCAGGCCGGACAGGGTGTCGCGGCTGGTGGCCTCGATGGCGTCCAGCGCGTTGCGGGCCTCGGCGGGCTGGGTGTCGATGACCCGCCCGCCCACGCCCGCCTGGATCGCGATGATCCCGACGCTGTGGGCGACCATGTCGTGCAGTTCCCGCGCGATCCGGAGCCGCTCGGCCGCGACGGCCTGCGCGGTGGCCTGCTCCCGCATCGCCTCGGCGTGCGCGCGCCGCGTCCTGACCGAGTTCCCCGTCATGTACGTGACGGCCGTCGCCAGCAGGATCGTCATCAGCAGGATCTCGTCCGCGTTCAGGAAGGCGGTGACGGCCGCTGCCTGGAGGACGCCCGTCGCGACGGCGACGGGGACGGAGATCTTCCGCGGGCGGGTCGCCGCGATGAAGCCGGACGAGACGTCGGTGAGCAGGACCAGCAGGCCGGCGACCGCCCCGGACGGCAGCGACACCATCGCGAAGATCCAGGCGAGGAGCAGGATCGCGTGGGCGGCGAGAGCCCGCCGCCGCAGCAGGGACAGCACGAGGAACGTGAGCCCGGCCGCGACGGGGATCTCCAGCTGCTGGAAGGCGGACCTCCCATGGGAGAACGTGAGGAACACGACCGCCGGGTACACGGCGGCGCCGCACCAGGCGAGAACCGTCCCCGTGCCGCGACTCACGCGGCGCACCGGCAGGGCTGACATGCGCCGATCGTAACCGCCGGCCCCGTCCCGGCACATTGGCCCGGAGGCGTAATCCCGCAGGCTACAAGCGCCTTGCGCCAATGTGGCCGGCGGCCCGATGCGCGGTGGGCGCCTTCACCGAGACCGTTGCCCGGGTGAAGCGCTGGGCACCTTTCATTCTGGCCGTCGAAGTTCTCGGAATCGTCGTTTTCTCCGCCGTCTACGACTCGCTGGACTTCCGCATCTACCGGCTGGGCGGGCACGTTCTGACGGATGGCTCGCGCCTCTACCAAGGACAGCTCGCCGAGCACTATTTCACCAACACGCCTTTCATGGCCGCGCTGTTCACCCCACTGGCCGCCCTGCCGCTCGCCGTCGCCCGCATGCTGTGGCAACTGTCCTCGCTGGCGGCCTTCGCCTGGGCGTGCGCGCTCACCGTGAGAATGGCCGGTCGCGAGATCTCCCTTGTGGCGGTGGTGGCCGCGGGCCTGCTCCTCCAGCCGGTCTGGCAGTCGTTCTTCCTCGGCCAGGTCAACCTCTTCCTGCTCGCCCTGGTCCTCGCCGACCTGGACCGGGTCGCGCGCGGCCGCCCGGCCGGAATCGGCATCGGCATCGCGACAGCGATCAAACTGACGCCAGCCGTCTTCGTCGTCCTGCTCCTGCTGAGCAGGCGGACCAAGGACGCGGTCACCGCCACCGCGACCTTCGCCGCCTGCACTTTCCTCGCCTACGCCATCGCCCCGGACGCGTCCCGCGTCTACTGGTCGCACACCTTCTACGACACCTCTCGCGTGGGCGTGACCTACATCAGCAACCAGTCCCCCTATGGCGCGCTGGCCCGCATGTTGCGGGGGACGGCCGAGGTCGGCGACTGGTACACGGCGATACCGCTGGTCATCGGCGTATCCGGTCTCGCGGTGGCCGCCCTCTGGGCTCGACGAGGCGACTGGCTGAGCGCGACGGCGGTCACCGGCGCGACGGGCCTGCTCGTCTCTCCGATCTCCTGGGCGCACCACTGGGTGTGGATCGTCCCGGCGCTGGCGGTGCTCCTCCGGAACGGCCACCGGAAGAGCACCCTGGCCGCCTCCATCCTGTTCGCCGTCTCGCCTCTGTGGTGGACGCCCCACAACGGCGACCCGCGCGAGTACGGCTTCCACGTCCTCCTGACCCCGGTCGCCAACTGCTACCTGCTGGCGGGCCTGTCCTTCCTGGCGTACTCGGCGATCCGCCTCCGGGTCAGCCCGCCGGTTCCGTCCAGCGATCGTGGTGGACGGCGGCGTCCAGTGCCCTGCGGTGCCGCCAGCCGTGCCGTTCAAGATCGGGAACGGATTCCAAGTGGGTGACGGGGCCGAGGCAGAGCCAGGCGACCGGGCGGATCGTCTCCGGGATGCCGAGCAGGCCGCGCAGGTGCGGCTCCCGGTAGAACGACACCCATCCGACGCCGAGGCCCTCGGCGGTGGCGGCGAGCCACAGGTTCTGGATCGCCAGGCACACCGAGTACAGCCCCGCGTCGGCGATCGCGTGCCGTCCGAGGACCGCCGGGCCGCCGCGCTCGGGATCGTAGGTGACCACGACCGACAGGCTGGACTCCAGGATCCCGTCGATCTTGATCCGGGAGAACCGCTCGGCGGCGTCGCCCGTCAGGGTGGCGGCGAAGGCGGCGCGTTCGGACTGGACGTGCTCGTGGAAGGCCCGCCGGATCCCCGGGTCTCCCACGAGCACGAAGTCCCAGGGCTGGGACAGCCCGACGCTCGGCGCGGCGTGCGCGGCCTCCAGCACCCGGTCGAGGACGTCCCGCGGCAGGGGCGCACCGGTGAACTCGCCGCGCACGTCGCGGCGGCGGTGGATGGCGTCGTAGATGTCCATGGCAGGCGATTGTGCCCACGCCGGAGTCCGCGCCGCCCCGCGGGCGGGGCCCTCAGGGCCGTCCGGCGCCCGGGACGTCGACCTCGACGGTGAGCACCCGGCCGCTGCCGGGCGCCACCGGCTCGGCCTCGGTCATGCCGCGCCATTCGGCGGCCGCGACGAACAGGGTGGTCCCGTCCGGCCCGCCCAGGACGCAGGCGAAGCCGCCGCGGTCGAGGCCGACCGTGCGCAGCACCTCGCCGCCCTCCGCGACGCGCACGCACCGCTGGTTGGGGACGTCGGCGTACCAGACGGCGTTCTCCGCGTCGACGCAGATGCCGTCCGGGACGCCGTCGCCGAGGTCCGCCCAGGTCCGGCGGCCGGACAGCTCCCCGTCCGCGCCGATGTCGAAGGCCACCAGGGCGCCCCCGTAGGAGTCCGCGACGATGAGCGTGGAGTCGCCGGGCGTCACCGCCATGCCGTTGGGGAACGCGATGCCGTCCGCCACCTCGCGCACGGAGCCGTCCGGCCGCACCAGCGCGACCGCCCCCGGCGCGAACTCCTCCCCCGCCATCGGGTCGAAGCCGGGCCGGTTGACGTAGACGTTGCCGCGCCCGTCGGCGACGACGTCGTTCCAGCCCGGTCGGCCGAGGTCGGCGTGGACGGCCAGGGAGCCGTCCGGTTCCCGGCGCAGCAGCCGTCCGTCCGCCGAGGAGACGATCACCATGCGGCCGTCCGGCAGCCACGCGGTGCACAGCGGGAGCGACGCGACCCGCGCCACCACCTCGTGCGCGCCGTCCAGCCCCACCGCGACGACCTCGCCCGCCGACCAGTCGGAGAAGTACAACCTGTCGCCGTGCCAGCGCGGCGACTCGACCAGTCCGCGGCCGTCGAGAAGTGTCCGCACTTCGTCCATCTTCCTCACCGTCCTCCTCGGGCACCGATGTTCCGCCCTCTACACGAACGGCCTCCGGCCGGATCGACACCGCGCCGCCGACCGCCTTCCGGACCGCGTTCCGCCGGAGCCGGGACGACCCGAGTACACACTGGACGGCCTCCGAGTGTGTATCGTGGGCCCCATGGCGAGACTCAACATCACGCTGCCCGACGAGCTTGCCGCCACGCTCCAGGGACTCGCCGAGGACAAGAAGATCGCCTCGGTGTCGGGGTTCCTGGCGGACGGCGCGCGGCTGAAGCTGGCCTACCTCCGGGACGCCTCCACGATCGACGACCTGTTCGGGCCGCCGAGCCCCGACGAGCAGGCCATGGTCGACCGGCTGGTCGAGGGCGGCCCCTCGTCCCGCCGGGACGTCGCGTGATCACCGGTCACGTCTTCGACGCGACAGCACTCCTGGACCTCGCCACCGGCAAGACCGTCTACGTCCGCGCCCGGCTCCGGGCGTCCATCGCCCAGCACGCCACCATCGTCATCCCCGCGACGTCGCTCGCCCGCGCCTGGCAGCTCGTCCCCGACCACGGCCGCGCCGTCCTGGAGCGCCTCCCCGGCATGCAGGTCGTGCACGTCGACGACCTCGACGACGTGATCGCCCAGCAGACCGGCCTGCTCGTCACCACGATCCCGAACCTCGGCATGGACGCCGCCCAGGCCGCCTGGTCCGCCCGGTGGCGGCGCTGGCCCCTGATCACCGCGGAGCCCGGCCTCTACGCGTCCGTCCCGGGCGTCCGCGTGGAGCAGATCCCCTAGCCGGCCGCGGTCAGGTCGTGAGCTCCAGCTCCAGCTGCTCGTGGACGGGTTTCGGGGGCGGGGGCGGCGGCGGGGCCGGCCGGGAGCGGCCCGGCCACCACCAGTTGGCATGGCCGAGCAGGCTCATCAGCGCCGGGACGAGCATGAGGCGCACGATCGTGGCGTCCATGGCGACGGCGACCGCCAGCCCCAGGGCCATCATCTTCACCATCGGGTCCGGCTGCGGGACGAAGCTGGCGAACACGAAGATCATGATGAGCGCGGCCGAGGTGATGAGGCGGGCGGTGGCCCCGATGCCGGTCACGACGGACTCGTGCGGATCGCCCGTCCGGTCGTACTCCTCCTTGATCCGCGACAGCAGGAAGACCTCGTAGTCCATGGACAGCCCGAAGATCAGGGCGAACATGAACAGCGGGATGAACGACATGATGGGGATCGCCTGGTCGACGCCGAACAGCTCGACGCCCCAGCCCCACTGGAAGACGGCCGTGACGACGCCGAACGACGCGCCGATCGACAGCAGGTTCATCAGCGCGGCCTTCACCGGGACGATCACCGACCGGAACGCGACGACCAGCAGCAGGAGGGCGACGCCCACCACCGCGACGACGACGGTCGGCATGCGGTCCCCGACCGTGGCGGCGATGTCGATGATCGCCGGGTTCTCCCCGCCGAGGTAGATCCGGGAGCCCGGATGCGCGTCCCGCACCTCCCGGATCTCCACGTTCCGCAGGCGGTGGACGAGGTCGGTGGTCGAGGCGGCGTGCGGCGCGTCCCGCGGGATGACCTGCACGATGGCCGTCGTGCCGGTCACGACGGGCTCCCCGACGAACACCACGCCGGGCACCTCGGAGAGCTTCTGCCGCAGTTCCTGCCCGAGCAGGACCGCGCGCTTGTCGGGCTTCTTGGTGGTGTCCGGCGCCCCCTTGGGCCGGGCCGGCTCCGGGGAGGGGGTCGGCGCGGCCGCCGCCGGACCCGTCAGGCCGGACAGCCCCTCGCGCCCCCTCACGGTCGGGACCACGCGCTTCGGCTTGGCGCGCCTCTCCTCGCCCGGCACCTTCGCGACCACGACGAACGGGCTGTAGTGGCCCGCGCCGAACTCCTCGGCGACGATGTCGTAGGCCTGCCGCGCCTCCATCTTCGGGGACGACATGCTGTCGGCCATCACCCCGAACCGCAGGCTGAGCGTCGGCACGGACAGCGTCAGCAGGACGAGCGTCGCGACGATCGCGTACGGCCAGGCGTGGCGGTCGACGTGGCGCCCCCAGGCCGTCCAGCGGGCGGAACTGCGGTCCGGGCGCACCCGTGGCATGCGGTACCGGTCGATGCGCGGGCCCAGGGCTCCAAGGCTGGCCGGGAGAAGGGTCAGCGCCGCGGCGACCATGATGGCGACGGCCAGCGCGGCGGCGATCCCGATGCGCCCGATGAAGGCGATCCCGGACAGGAACAGCCCGCAGATCGCGAACACGACGGTGCCGCCGGCGAACACGACCGCGTGGCCCGAGTGCGCCATGGCGCGCCCGACCGCGGTCTCGACGCCGTCGCCCTCGGCGAGCTGCTGCCGGTAGCGCGTCACGATGAACAGGGCGTAGTCGATCCCGGCGCCGATGCCGAGCATGGCGGCGACCATCGGCGCGGTCGGCGCGATCTGGAACATCGACGCCAGGAAGTGGATCAGCGAGTACGCCACCGCCATCCCGCACAGCGAGACCACGATCGGGATGCCCGCGGCGAGGAACGAGCCGAACGCCAGCAGCAGGACCAGCATCGCCAGCAGGATCCCGACGCCCTCCTGCGGCCCGCCCTTCGGCTGGTTGAGGATCATCGCGACGATCCCGCCGAACTTCACCTCCAGCCCGGCCATCCGCGCGGGCTCCACGGCGCGGTTCAGCGCGTCGAGGTCCGCGTGGCCGACGTCGCTCATCGTGCCGGTGAAGTTGAGCCGGACGACGACGGCGGCGTCGTCCTTCAACCCGCCCATCCCCTGCGCGTAGGGGTTCTCGACGAACGCGACCCGGTCGAGCTTGGAGATGTTCTCGATCGACTGCCCGACGGTGAGCGCGACCCTCCAGTCGGCGGGACTGGCCTGGCGCGTCTCGTGGAACACCACGGTCGCGGTCGGCCCCGTCATCGCGGGGAAGTCCTGCCCGAGCGCGTCGAGGGCGCGCTGGGTCTCGGTGCCCGGCAGCGTGCTCTGCTGGACGAACATCCCCCCGTGCGTCAGGCCGAGGACGCCCGCGCCGAGCATCACGGCGACCCAGAGCTCGAACACCGCGCGGCGCCGTCGCACGCAGAGCCGTCCGAGTGCCTCCAGGAAACGCGCCATGCCCGCAGAAAACACCCATCGCATGCAGTTTTGCAATAGATGCAACTTTGCAGTCATGGTAACCTGCGTCACATGGTGGAGGACGCCGGCCGGCCGGGGCTGCGGGAGCGCAAGAAGATGCGCACGCGGCAGGCGATCGCGACGGCCGCGCTGCGCCTGTTCGCCGAGCGCGGCTACGAGGAGACGACGATCGCCGACATCGCGGCCGCCGCCGACGTCTCGCCCCGCACGTTCTTCAGCTACTTCCCCTCCAAGGAAGACGTGATCTTCGCCGAGATCGACGACCGGCTCGCCGAGGTCGCCGAGCGGCTGCGCCGCACCCCCGGCGAGTCCCCGATGGAGACGATCCGGCGCAGCATCGTGGACGTCCTTGAGGCGATCGTGGCCGAGCACCGCGACTACGGCCCGGTCCAGGTCGCCCTCATCCTGGAGCGCCCCGCCCTGCGCGCCCGGGCGCTGCAGCGCATGACCGACGCCCAGGACGCGATCGAGGCGCTGCTGCGCGAGCTGTGCCCCGGCATCTCCGAGATCGACGCGGTGGCCGCGGCGGGCATCGCGGTCGGCGGCATGCAGGCGGTCGTGGCGCACTGCCGCCGCGAAGGCTACGACCCGCTGTCCATGCGCACCGCCCTCGACCGCGCCGTGGACATGGTCGAGCACGGCCTCGTCTCGGTGGACGCGCTGTCGCGACCGTCCCCCTGAACCGCCGGGCACCGGCCGGCGGAGGCGCCCGCCGCCCGGTGCCCGGCTCAGCGCCCGCTTCCAGCCGATCGGATCGCGCGAAGGATCAGTGAATGTCGCCGGCGAGGTGTAGAACTGCGGCCGTGGCAGACGAGACAGGGCGGACGGACGGCCCCGCGCGACTTTCCGAGCATGAACGCGACACGGAGGCCGCGCTGAGCCAACTCGTGACGAGATACGGCTTCGGCAGGCCGTCCAGGAGCACGCTCGCCCACATCGACATGGTCGGCCGGTTCCTGGCCGGCACCGCGGACCCCGCGACGGCCGCGGCCGGGCAGACGTCCGATGCCTGCCCGTGGGAGCCGCTGGCCGGACGGATCGGGGCCGTCGCGCTGCGCGCCGTCTCGCCCGCCACCGCCGATCCCCACCGGGAGACCCTGCTGGCCCTTCTGGAGCTCTGGGCGCGCACGCCCATGGCGGATCCGGCCGTCCGGCTGCGCAGGGGACGCGTGGCCGCGAGCATCACCGCCGCGCGGGACGAGCACGGGGCGGCGGTGACGATCGGGGGCGCCGACGCGGAATGGGTCGCCCGGAAGAATCCGGAACTGGCCTTTCTCGACCGCGCGTTCGGGGAGGGCGCCCCACCCGCCCTCGGAGACGTCGTGGAGGTCGCCGACGCGCCCCTGAGATGGGGTACCGCCGATCAGCTCACCCGCCTGATCGCGCTGGTCCGCGCCAAGGGCCCGGTGCCCTGGGACCGCAAGGCCGTTGACCTGCTGGCCGGGAAGACCGGCTTGTCGCGCACCACCGCGAGCGTGGCGCTGTGCGGGTTCCTCGGGCACCCCAACGCCAAGGCCGGCAAGCCGACCCCCCAGGCGCGCAAGACCCTCAAGGTGACGTTCCGCGACCTCGAAGACGCCTGGTTCCTGGACCTGGAAGGACACACCGACGAGGACCGGCTCGAACTCCTCGCCGACGTCCTCCCTCAGGACCCGGAAGAGCTGTGGGAGCCCGGTGGCCTCGGCGAGGTCGCGCTGCGCCTCTCCCAGGCGTGGCAGCAGCGGTTCGGCACGAAGGCGGTCGCACCGCCCGACACCGTCCAGGCGGCCGAGACGGTGGCCCCGAACGTCACCGGCGCCCAGCTGTGCGAATGGCTGGTCGATCCCGGCGCCGTCCCGCTGCTCACCAAGGACCTGGACACCTGGCTGGAGTCCGACGACAGCCCCAAGTACAGGCACCAGAAGTGCGTTCCCGCCGCCGAGACGCTCCGGCTCCGGAATCTGATCGAGGCCGTCCTGCTCGGGCTGCGCTGGTCCTACGAGGAACTGCCCGCAGGCGACCCTGTCCGGGAGGGCGCGTCCGCGGCCTACGACCTGCTGCTCCAACGGCTGGCGAATCCCGGTCTGCTCCTGCCCGCCTGCCTCTTCCACGTCGGGGCGCAGGGGCTGGACGCGATCACCGACAGGTTCGGGACCGCCCCTTACAGCGGGCCGAGCGAACTCACCGTCGACTACGTCGACGACGGCCTCACGGTCGCCTCACTCGTCCCCGACCAGTGGCTCGCGAGCCTGTACTTCCGCCCCGCCCACTACGGCGTGGACGCCCGGACCGAGCGCCTCGCCGAAGTGGTGGACGCGTCCCGCGACAGCAGGCACACCTTCGAACGCGTTCGCCTGCTCCGCGGGAAGGGCGCCGAGGCCATGGCGCACCGCATCCGGTCCGGGGCTCTGCCGGAGGGAGCGTACGAGGCCGATCCGTCGGCGTCGGCGCCGTCCCTGGTGGAGGAGGCGGCCGGGCGCCTGGACGTCCCGCCCGACTCCGCCGCGCTCTACCTCCAGTTGCTGACCCTGAGCGCACCGTCGGACCGCACCGTGCGCAAGTGGAATCGCTGGACCCCCGCCCGCCTCCGCAAGGCCGCCGACCCCCTGATGGCCCGCGACCTGGTGATCCGGCACGAGCACCGGGACGCCGGACGCAAGATCTTCCTCCCCGGCCCCTACACCCAGGGCCCACCGCCCCAGGAGACGTGGAAGGCCGACCTGAAGGCCGCGGCAGACGCGGAGGACCCCCGCACCCCCTTCATCTGGCGGCCGCTCCCCGACCGCTTCGCCTACGCCTGGCACCGCGCCCAGAAGCAACCACCCGCGTGACGCCCTGGGCGCCGATCCGCTTGCCCGCGGCCCACTCCTCAGGGTCGCGTCACGCCAAAGCTCAAGGTCGTCGCGATGGACGACGGTCGTCGCCGGGCGCAGGGGTCACCAGGGGCCGTAGGGGCCCTGGCGGGAGCCGCCGCGTCCGCCGTTCTTCTTGTACGGGCCGACGGCCGGGCGGACGTCGGCCAGGTAGACGGCGGCGGCGATGAACGCGGCGACCGGGAGGATGCCGAGGAGCAGGGCGATGGGGCTGGCGCCGAGCGCCACCGGCGCGACCGCGTAGGCGGCGCCGACCACCGTCGCGACGATCAGGATGATCATCCACAGCTTCTTGCTCTGCTTGCTCGCCGCGGCGTAGGCGTTCACGGGCACGGTCAGCGAGTCGACCAGCGCCCACGCCTCCATCGCGAACGCGATGATCAGCAGCAGCCAGAAGAAGTAGTCCAGCACGTTGAAGCCCGACATCGGCGATCAGCGCTCCTGCTCGTCTCGGACGGCGACTCCTCGTCGCACGCGGGTCTTCTTTCACCGCAACCCTATGCGCACCGTCCACCAGGGCGGCCTGGCGGAACAGGCACCTGTAGGGACGACGGAGCCCGGCCGGGTGTTCCCGGCCGGGCTCCGTCGTTCGACGCCGTTACTTCTTCGCGGTGGAGCGGGACTGCCCGGTGGCCCGGCTCTGCGCCGTCCGGCGCTGCGCGGTGCGGGCCCTGGACGCCTGCTTCGGCGCGGCCTGGTCGGCCGCGGCGATCTCGGCGACCTCGGAGGCCTCGCGGTGCACGACCTTCTTGCCGCGCTCGGCGAGCTCGTCGATGAACTCGACGGCGCGGGTGCCGAAGTGCGTGGCGTACGCGACGGCGGCGCCCGGCAGGTCCTTGGCGTCCACGCGCTCCTGGTACCGGGAGACCTCGCCGCGGTAGCGGCCGACGGTCTCGCGGACCTGCACGCGGTAGCGGTCGACGGTCTCGCGGACCTCGCCCTGGTACCTGGTCACCTGCTCGGGGACCTCACGGATCTTCTCCACCGCGAAGTCGCCTGCGCCGGCCACGGTGTACACGGCCTTGTTCTCACGGAGGTTGCTGGCCAGCGTCATCCGACCTCTTCCCTTCCCTTGCGCTCTGGTCCGGCCTGTTCTGGACCGGTCTCTTCTTCCGGTGCGGCGGTCTCGGCGGGCACGTCGGGCTCGGCGCCGAGGACGCCGCTGGCTTCGTTCTCCTTGAGGAACGACGCGTAGATGTCGAGCAGAACCTGCTTCTGCCGTTCCGTCAGGACGAGGTCGGCCCGCACGGCGGCCTGCACGTCGGTGTCGGCCTCGCGGTCCTCCAGGATTCCGGCCTGCACGTACAGCGCCTCGGCGGAGATCCGCAGCCCCTTGGCGATCTGCTGCAGGATCTCGGCGCTCGGCTTGCGCAGGCCGCGCTCGATCTGGCTCAGGTACGGGTTGGAGATCCCGGACACGTCCGCCAGCTGGCGCAGCGAGATCTTCGCCCGCGTCCGCTGCTCCCGGATGTACTCCCCGATGGAGCCGACCTTCGAACTCGCCATGTCTCCACTCTCCGTCATGGTGCTTGCTATTGCAAGCACCATAGCTAGCACTTTGTGGTGAGACGCCTCACATGCCCGAAATGCCAGGTGGCGCAGGTCACGGCCGGCGCTGTCACACGGGCCGCGGCGCCGGTGTCTTGGGGGCGAACCACTCGTTCCACCAAGGAGGAAGCTCATGAACACGGCACTGTGGATCGCAGCGGGGCTGTTGACCGCAGTGGCACTGACCGGCGGTTTCACCAAGGTCTTCGTGCCCACCGCCAAGCTCGCCGAGGCCCCCGGCGGGCAGTGGACCGGGAGCGCCGGCGACGGCTTCGTGAAGGCGCTCGGCGGTCTGGAACTCCTCGCCGCCGTGGGCCTGGTCCTGCCCGCCGTGGTCGGCATCGCGCCGGTCATGGTGCCGGTGACCGCCGCCTGCTGGGTCCTGCTGATGGTCGGCGCCATGGTCACGCACGGCCGGCGCGGCGAGGGCAAGTTCGTGGCGTTGAACCTGGTCTACCTCGCGATCGCCCTCTTCATCGCGGTGGGCCGCTTCGGCCCCTGGCCCTTCACCGGCTGACCGTGCGCCGGAACCGTCACGCCCCGCCGTCCCCGCGGACGGCGGGGTCAGCTCACCTTGGACGGGGACGCGATCCAGGTGTTGCAGACGGTCAGGTCGCGCCCGTTGAAGCCGGTGATCACCCAGCCCGCGTAGTGGCGGCCCGAGCCGTGGTCGCGCTTCTCCGGCGGCTGGCGGTCGTCGCCCCGGTTCAGCACGTCGTTGATCATGGCCGTGTACTGCTCGCGGGTCATCGGGAGGGTGGTGCGCTCGCTGCCGAGGAACGCGCCCGCGAAGCACTGGGCCTGCAACTCGATGCGGCGGCTCGCCTCCGTGCGGGTGGCGGTGTCGCCGGACTCCATCTGGCCGTCCCCGTAGAGCAGGATCCCGGCCCGGTCCTGGACGTGGTGCCCGTACTCGTGCGCGATCACGCGGGCGTAGACGGCGTAGTGGGACAGCGGTTCGCCGCCGGAGGTCTCCACGACGTGCCGGAGCCCCACGTACATCGTGTTGTTGGCCGGGCAGTAGAAGGCGGACGCGCCGGGCGCCGGGTAGGAGCCGCACGGGCTGCGCCCCGGCTCGACCCAGAACACCCGGTCGGGCTTGTCGAACGCGATGCCGGCCTTGGTGAACTGCTTGGTCCACGCCGCGTCGAGGCAGTCGCTCAGGGTGTCCATGAACCCGCGCATGGACTCGGCCGACGGCTGGATCTGCGGCAGGCGGCAGCTCACCGGCGTGAGCGGGCCCGTCTTGTAGATCTTGCTGTTGGTGGCCTTCTCCCGGGGGGTCGAGGGGCCGCCGGCCGTGGTGGTGGACGTCCCGGTGCCGCCGGAGGCGCCCTGGCTCCCGCCGAACAGCGAGATCCCCAGGATCGCCAGGACCACCAGTGACGTGAGCCCGCCGAAGATGCCCGCGATCGTCCCGCCCGCGCTGCGGCGCGGCGGCGGGCGCATCGGGGCGTACCGGTACTGCGGCGGCCCGTAGGCAGGAGACCCGTAGCCCGGACCGCCATACCCCGGCCCGCCGTACGGCGGGGTCCCCTGCGGCGGGCCACCGTACGGCGGACGGCCGTAGGGCGGTCCCGGAGGCCGCGGCGGAGGGGGCGGCGGGGGGTAGTGACCTGCCATAGCGCAGAATCATCGCACGCATTCCCGATACCATTTGCGGCCATGTCTGCTCTTGCGGCGATGTTCCGGTCGCGTCCGGCGGTCCTGGCGGTCTCGGCGGCGCTGGCCGTCCCCCTGCTGACCTGCACTTCCGCGACGGCGGCCGAGGTCGGCGAGGCGCCCGCGGCCGGTGCGGCGGCGTCCGGTCTCGCGGCCGAGCGGGTGCTCAAGGACGACGTCGTCCTCACCGCGGTCCAGGGCGGCACGGTCAGGGTGAAGGAGACGATCGTCTACCGGTTCGCCGGGCACGACGGCTTCCAGCGGACGTACCCGACCAGGACGCACGAGAGCGTCACCGAGGACCGCGTCCACCGGATCGAGAACCTGCGGGCGGCCAGCCCGGACGGCGGGCCGTCGAAGGCCACCGCGTCCGCCGCGGGCCTGAACACGACGGTCAAGGTGGCGGGCGACCGGAAGCTCACCGGCGACCACACGGTCGTCCTGGAGTACGACGTGCGCGGCGCGATCACCCGGATGGGCGCGGCGGAGGAGCTGCGCTGGCCGGTGGTCGGCGGCTGGAAGGTGCCCCTCGACGAGGCCAAGGCCGTCGTCGACGGCGGCGCGATGATCCGCAACGTCAACTGCTTCACCGGGCCGATCGGCAGCACGATCGGCTGCACGCAGTACTACACGAACCACACGCACACCCAGGGCGTCTTCGCCCAGCAGGGGATGCTGCCCGGCGAGTACCTGACGGTCGTCGCGGGCCTGCCCGCCGGGACGACGGGCGGGCGCGCGATCTACGAGCGTCGCCACACGGTCGCGACCGCGTTCTCCGTCAACGCCGTGACCGGCGCCGCGCTCGCGGGCCTGCTGGTGCTGCTCGTGGGCGGCGTCCTCGCCCTCTACCTGCTGCGCGGCCGGGACGCGCGGACCGTCGGCAAGCGGGCCGCCGAGGGCGACCACGTGCCGGTGGCCGGGACGGAGTTCGAGCCGCCGAACGGGGTGCGGCCCGGCCAGATCGGCACGCTGATCGACGAGCAGGCCGACGTGATCGACGTGACCGCGACGATCGTCGACCTCGCCGTGCGCGGCTACCTGCTGATCGAGGAGGAGGACCGGGCCGTCACCGGCCGCCTCGACTGGACGCTGCGCCGCCTCGAACGCCCGCAGGCCGACCTGCTCCCCTACGAGCGGATCCTGCTGGACGCGCTGCTGACCGCGCCGGACGGGTCCGCCCGCGACGCCGTCCGGCTGTCGGAGCTCGGCGGGACGTTCGCGACGAAGCTGACGCAGGTCAGGTCCGCGATGTACGACGACGTGGTGAAGCAGGGCTGGTTCGCGCGGCGGCCCGACACGGTCCGGTCCCGGTGGACGGTCGCGGGCATCCTCGTGACGCTGCTCGGCATCGCCGGGACGGTCGCGCTGGCGCTCACCACCGAGTGGGCGCTGGCCGGGCTCGCGCTGATCATCGCGGGCGCGGCGCTGGCCTATGGCGGCCAGTACATGCCGGCGAAGACCGCGCGCGGCGCCACGGTCCTCGCGCACACGATCGGTTTCCGCGCGTTCCTGGAGCGCGGCGCCCTCCCCGACGACGGCTCCATGGCGGCGCGCCAGCGGATCGCGCTGTTCTCGCGTTTCCTGCCGTACGCGGTGGTGTTCGACCTCGTGGCGAAGTGGGCCGAGACGGTGAAGGACGCGGGCGAGCGCGCGGAGGGGGCCGACAACCTCTACTGGTACGAGGGCCCGGCGGAATGGGACCTGTCGAAGTTCGCCGAGTCGATGCGCACGTTCACGCTGGCCACGTCGGGGTCCATCTCCCAGTCGCGCGGGCTGTGACGGCGCCGGGCGGTTAACCGCCTGACGCCGGGTAAAGCCTGGGGCGAGGAGGTGTCGCCCCATGGTCGCCAGCGCGGTGATCGCCAGCGCGGTGCTCGCCTCCCCCGCGCCCGCCCCTTCCCATCGCCTCGGGGACGCCTACTTCATGGCCGTCGGCCCGGCCGTCATCTTCGTGGCGCTCATCGCCTGGGTGACGGTCGTGCTGACGACGTCGCACAAGCGCCACCACTATCCCTCCGGCTCCGAGGACGGCCTGCCGCACCGCGGGCCCGTCATGGGCGGGGTGATCATGGGCAGCCCGTCGCAGCGGACGCGCCGCGACCCGGCCCCGTCGGCGACCCATCGCGAGGTCATGGCCCATATCGAGCGGGGGCGCGCGGAAGAGGAGGCGGCCCGCGAGCGGGGACGGGCGGAGGCCGAGAGGGTCCGCGCCGAGCCGCCCGCCAGGACCCGCCGCAGGTTCGGCCTTCCCAGGCTCCGCTGACGCGGAGCGGCCGGAACAGAGGACGCGACGCCCGCCGGATCCGGCGACCCCGCACCCGCACCCCGCCCGGCGGGCGCCGTAGATGCCCGCGGTGGCGGCCGAGACCCCTCCCGGCCGCCACCGCGGGTCCGGCCGCCGGACCGGCTCCTCGTAAGATGTCTGACATCTTACTTTGGAGGCTTTCGTGGCATTGAGTCCCGTACCGGGTGGGTCGACGGTGGACGCCGTGCTCGACCAGCTCCAGGCGCAGGTCAGCGGGGGCGCCTGGCCGGTCGGCCGGCGGATCCCGGCCGAGCTGGAACTGGCCGCGCAGCTCGGGGTCAGCCGTCCGGCCGTCCGGGAGGCGATCCGGGCGCTGTCGCACGTCGGGGTGCTGGAGGTGCGCCGCGGCGACGGGACGTACGTGCGCAGCACCGCCGACCCGCGCCCGCTGCTGCGCCGGGTCTCCCGCGCGTCCGCCCGGGACGTGTTCGAGGTGCAGCTCGCCTACGACGTCCAGGCGGCCCGGCTGGCGGCGCGCCGCCGCACCGGCGCCGACCTGGCGCGGCTGGAGGAGCTGCTCCGCGCCCGCGACGAGGCCACCGAGCCGGACGCGTTCGGCGCCGCCGACGCGCGCTTCCACCTCGGCGTCGCGGAGGCGTCCCGCAACCCGGTGCTGATCGAGGCGATGCGGTTCTTCATCGACCGGCTGCACGAGTCGATGCGCGCGATCCGGCTGGACCGCGAGGTGCCCGAGGCGGGCCCGGCCCGGCACCGCGCCGTGCTGGACGCCATCGCGGCGGGCGACCCGGAGGCGGCCGCGGCGGCCGCCGCCGACGTCGTGGAGCCGACCCTCGCCGTCCTGGAGTCCCTGCTCGGCGACTCGCCCGAGGAGGACGCGTGACCGGGCGGCGCGCCGGGCTGGCCGGCGCCCTGCTGATGATCGTCCTGCTGGCGGTCAACCTGCGGCCGGCGATCGCGGCGGTCGGGCCGCTGCTGACCGAGATCAGCGACGCCTTCCGGCTGTCCGGGACGGCGGCGGGCGCGCTCACCACGCTGCCGCTGGCGTTCTTCGGCTCCTACGGGCTCGCCGCCGCCTTCCTCCGGCGCCCGCCGCGCAGCGAGACGCTGCTGGTGTGCGCGATGGCGCTGCTCGTCGCCGGGCTGCTGCTGCGGCTGCCGGGCGGCGTGGCCGCGCTGTTCGCCGGCTCCCTGGTCGCGGGAATCGCGATCAGCATCGGCAACATCGCGGTGCCGGCCATCATCAAGCGGGACCACCCGTCCCGGATCACCACGGTCACGGCGGTCTACACGGTCGCGGTGACGGCCGGCGCGGCCCTGTCGTCCGGGCTCGCCGTGCCGGTGGAGGACCTGTTCGGCGCCACGTGGCGGCTGCCGCTCGGCCTGCTCGCGATCCCCGCCGCGCTCGCCGGGCTGCTGTGGCTGCCGTGGGCGCGGCGGGCGGCGCACGCG
>NZ_JBFARL010000014.1:0-73149 GCF_040674655.1 Actinomadura sp. NPDC049753
GTGCCGCAGGCGGGGCGCCCGCAGCACGCGTACCCGACGCGGCCGGTCGGGGACGGCCCGGCCCGCACCGCGCCCCCGCTCCCCGAGCCGCCGATCCCGCCGCAGCACTTCTCGTTCGACCCGCCGCCCGCGCGCCCGGACCACTTCGCGTCCGGCCCGGAGCAGGAGCCGCCGTACGACGACCGGCACCCGATCGTCGTCTGGATCGCCGACCGCACCGTCCAGGAGTGGGCGATCGCGGTGGCCGGCCTCGGGATCGTCGTCCTGCTCTGCCTCCTGCTGTTCGGCGGCTCGGACGAGACCCCGCCGCGGCGGGTCACCCCGACCGTGACCGTCACCGTCGTGCCGTCCGCCGCCCCGACGACCGCCCAGACGACCGGCCCCGACAAGCCGGCCGGCGAGGGCGGGACGCCGTCCGGCGACGGCCGGTCCCCGCAACCGACGACAGAAAAGACCCCCTGATGGCGCCTGGAGTGACGATCAGCCCGACCGAACCCCTCACCTCCGACGACATCCTCAGCGGCATCAGCGCGCGGTTCCACCGGTACGCCGACCGGGCGCTGCGGGACTCCCCCGGGGAGGCCGCCAGCGGTCCGGCCCTGCTGAAGCGCCTCGCCGACGACCTCGACCCGGCGGGCGGACCGCCGCCGACCGGCGTCGACCTCGTCACCGCCTACCCGGCGGACGCGCTGCTGCCCGACCCGGCGCCGCGCCGGTGGCTGGAGACCACGCTGTTCTGGGGCCGGTTCTTCCAGAACGTGCTCGTCTTCGCGCCGATCGTCGTCACCTGGTGGAAGCTGCACGACGCCCTGAACGCCTACGGCCGGGCCCACAGCGAGGGCTCGTTCCTGCTCGGCTGGCAGGCGGGCTCGTTCGACCCCGACCACATCCGGCGCGGCGTCCAGGACTTCGCGCCGCTGTCGGAGACCGCGTGGTGGGTCGTCCTCACCGTCCTCGTCGTCATCGGGTTCACCGCCGTCGTGACCACCTGCGAGAACCTCCTCGACCGTCCGCGCTACGAGGCCGAGCGCGTGCAGATCGCGCAGGACGTCGCGCTCGCGTCGCACCTGCTGTCCGGCTCCCGGAACGGCCAGGTCACCTACCGGGACCTCCAGGCCCTGGTGCAGCGGATGGAGACCAGCGTGGGCGGGCTCATCGGCCGCCTCGCGGGCACCGCCGAGGACGTCCGCGCGGCGCTCGAGGGCAGCACGGGCAAGCGGATCGAGGACGCCGTCCAGACCTGGATCGACAAGGCCGAGTCGCTGGAACGGGCGATCGCGGGCATGCAGGCGCCCGCCGAGACGCTGGAGCGCTTCCGGAAGCTGCAGGACGACATCGCGGCCGGGCAGCGCGAGCTGCGCGCCGAACTGGCCGCCATGGTGACGCAGGTGGAGCGGGCGACGCTCGCCACCACCGACCACGCCGAGGCCGCGCAGCACTACCAGGACGCCGGCAACGCGGTGCTCGCCGACGCGGTCGCCCGGCTCTCCGTCGGCACCGACCGGCTGTCGAAGGCGCTCGAACAGCTGGAGTACCTCGTCGACGACACCCGCGAGTTCGTCGCCTACGTGCGGCACGACGGCGGTGCGCACCGGTGACCGGGCCCGCGAGGGGGCGCGCGGCCCGGCGGGGACGGCGGACCTCCCGGTTCGGCGCGGCGCACCTCGCCGGCTGGCTGTTCGCCGACCTGATGCTCGTGCTGTTCCTCGTCGCCATGGCGGTGCAGCCCCGCGCGGAGCTCACCACCGGCCTGCCGGAGCAGAAGAAGCCGCGGCCGTCCGGCCCGCGCGTCCTCGGCCAGGACTTCTGCGACTTCCTGATCCCGGTGCAGGCCGAAGGGCTCCTGTCCGGCTCCGGCGGGGCCCGCGCCGACCTGCTGAAGAAGGTCGACGAGGCGCTGCGCGGCGAGCACCCGTCCTGGCTGTACGGCGACGAGATGCGGCGCGAGGGCGCCCGCCGCGCCTGCCTCCGGCAGCTCGAACAGAAGCTCCAGGTCGGCTTCTTCCTCGCCTACGGCGCGCGGAACGACACCGGCAGCGGCGTCGCCCTCGGCAAGAACGCCGCCAAGGCCGTCAAGTCCGGCAACCCCCGGTTCCGCGAGGCGATCTACCGGGCCGCGTGGACGGGCGGGGAGGGCGACGGCTCGGTCCAGCTCGTCGTCTTCTTCTACCAGAACTGATCGACACAGGGACGTGACGGGGTGACCACCGAAATCGCACTGCTCGAAACGCCGTCCGGCGAGGGCCGCGCCGAGTTCGCGCTGACCCTCGACCAGGGGAGCCGCGTCGGCGCCCGCTACAAGAGCCACTACGGCACGGTCCGGCCCGCCGGCGGCGGCGCCGAGGTCGAGTGCGTCTACAAGGTCGCCACCGGCGCCATGGGGAAGCGCGTGCTGAGCAACGAGGTGGCCGTCTGGGGCGGCCTCCGCATGGAGGACGTGCGCGCCGACCAGTTCGGGACGCTGCTCGGCTTCGACGTCGACTCCCCCGACGCCCCGGCCCGGCTGGTGCAGACGCGGCGCGGCCGTCCGCTCGCCGGGACGCCGCCCCTCACCTCCGAGCGGCTGCGGCGGCCGGCCCACGACCTGTTCACCGCGCTCCGGGTGCTCGCGGACAACGCCTACGCGCTGGGCGAGCTGTCCCCCGGGATGCTCCTGTGGGACGGCAGGGGGCTGCAGATCGCCGACCTGGGCAACGCGGTCGGCCAGCCGGACGACCTGCGGGCGGCGCGGGACGTGCGCGCGGCGGCCGGGCTGCTGTTCTGGCTCGCGTCGGGCGATGAGTCGTCGTTCGGGCCGGACGGCGCGGGGCCCGCCGACGAGGGCGAGCTGCGCTGGCTGATCCGGCACCACCCCGACCTCGGCATGGTGCTCCGGCCCGTCTTCGACGAGGAGGTTCCCACCGCCGCGGAGGTGCTGGCCCGCATGGAGGGATGGCCGCCCTCCGGCGACACGACGGAGCGGGACGCGCCCGCCGGGCACGACTCCCCCACCGAGCAGGACGCTCCCGAGGACGACGACACCCGGACCGTGGAGATCCACGCCGGCGCCCGTCCCGCGCGGCCCGGGCAGACGAGGCGCACCGCGCAGGCCGGTCCGTCGGAACAGGCCGCGCCGAAGCCGCCGGCGCCCCCGGCGCCCCCGGCGACGGACGCCGGCTCGCGCGCCATCGAGAACTACCGGAGGGAGAAGCAGTGGCTGGGCCAGCGGAGGCACGGCGCGCCCGCGCACCCGTCCAGGGGGTCAGAGCCGTCCTTCCAACGGGCACCGGGCACGGGACCGGGGCCGGGAACCGGACGGCCGGGCGCGCCTCAGGGGATCGGCGTCCCCTCGCTGCCCCGCGACTTCCCGTTCCGCGTCGCCGACGACGGCAGGCGCAGACCGCACCCCCTGCTGGTGTGGCCCGTGGTGTTCGTCCTAGTCGTCCTCATTCTCATGGTGGTGTTGTGACATGATCGCCCCGCCCTGGCAGCCCGGCCCGGCCGCGTACCCCGGCCCGGAGCCGCGCGCCCGCACGCTCTGCCCGTACTGCCTGAACCACATCGACTGGTCCGACTACGGCGAGGTCCCGCTCGTCAAGAACACCCCGGACGGGCCGGAGGTGCTGACGCGGGCGCCGGACGAGCCGGAGGTCCGCTGGCGGCACCGGACGCTCGGCGCGATGCGGCAGTGCCACGGCGACGGCGACCCGCACTCCCTCCCGGCCGACTACGGCGACCTGGACCCGCTCATCATCGGGCTGGTCGGCGCCAGCGCGGCCGGCAAGACCCACCTGCTCACCGCGATGATCGCTCAGCTCGAACGGCGCAAGGCCATGCTCGCGCCGGAGCTGCGCATCGAGCCGCTCGACGGGCACCTGCGGCAGCGGTTCTACGAGGACCGGATCCGGCCGTTCCTGGAGCAGCGCCGCGTCCTGCCCGCCACCCGCCGCACCGCGCGCGCCGAGTTCGTGTACGCGCTGCGCGTGTCCAGCGAGTACACCGGGCGCACCCACGCGGTCGGGTTCTTCGACGTCCCCGGCGAGCACTACCACCGGTACGAGTACGAGGACACCCCGTTCCTCAGCCTCGCCGACGCGATCCTCTACGTCGCGGACGGCCAGCAGCTCCGCACCGGCGACGACTGGAACCCGTGGGTGCCCGACCCCGGCTTCACGCACGCGATCACCCAGCTCCTGCACACCCGGCAGTCCCGCGACGGCCTGCTGCCGCCCGGCGCCATCGTCGTCGCCAAGTCCGACATGCTGGCCCAACTCGACGGCACCGTCGCGCACTGGCTCGCGCGGGACGACGAGACGGTGCTCGGCGACCTGCGCACCGTCGAGGACGAGAACGAGGCCGCCTACGCGTTCCTGGACCGGCACGGCGCCGAACTGTGGCTCGCACCGTTCCACTCGGGCTCGCCCACCACGCTCCACTTCGCGTCCGCGTCGGGCGTGCCGCCGATCCCGGAGGAGGGCGTGTTCCCCCACCGCAACTTCCGCCCGACCCGGGTACTGCGCCCGCTGCTGTCGCTGTTCAGCGCGACCGGGCTGGTCCCCCGGATCGACACCGAGGAGCCCGGCCAGTACCTGTGAGCCGCCCCGGCGCCCGCCCGCCGCCGGGGGCGGTCAGCGCCGGTGCGGGCCGAGCCCGCTCGCGGCGCGCCAGGCGTGCGGGGCCAGGAGCTGCGCCACCACGAGGTCGGCGCGCCCCTCCACGGTGGCGGGGTCGGCCGCCTCCGCGAGCCGCAGCCGCTCCGGCCACCACGGGACCTCGCGCGGCACGGCCGCGGCGAGCGCCCGGACCCGCTCCGCGGCGTCGGCGAGCAGCGTGAGCTCCGCCGCCCACGCCCACAGCATCGGCCACTCCCGCTCGGACGGCAGCTCCGCCGGCGGCCGGCCCGGACGACCGCGCACGACCCGGCCGCGCAGCCAGCTCAGCTTCCCCTCCGCCCGCGCGACGACCTCCGGGACGTCCGCGTGCACCCGGTCCAGGACGGCGCAGCGCCCCCGGCAGCCGGGATGACCGCAGCGGTGCCGGGCCGCGTCGGCCAACACGCCGCCGTCCACCACGTCCCGCAGCAGCTCCCGGTCGGCGGGGCCGCCCCGCGCAAGTCCGAGCAGCCCCGTCGCGTCGATCGGACGGCCCTCGTAGCGCGGCGTCACGTCCGGGATGACCTGCGCGGTCAGCCTGATCAGCGCCCGCCGCGCCCGGTCGCCGCCCAGCCCGCGCAGGTACCGCACGTCGGCGGGGTCGGCGCCCTGCCGGACGAGCCAGTCGGCCAGCCGCCCGCCGTTGCCGGCCAGCCAGGCGGCGCCGTCCCGCCAGTTCCGCTCCAGGTCGTCGGCGAGACCGCGGACGTCCCGGTAGGTACGGCCGTTGAACCGCGGCGGCCGGTGCTCGTCCGCGACCCACGCCACCACGTGCTCGTACGTCCAGCGCCGCGCCGGGTCGACGACGAGCAGCCCGTCGATCAGCCGCCGCCACTCCGGGTCGGTCACGGCGTCCAGCGCGGGCCGCCGCCCGGCGCGCAGCAGCTCCCGCACCCGCGCGGACGGCGTCCCCTCGTAGGGCGTCCGCCCGAGGAGGAGCTGGTAGGCGATGATCCCGAGAGCCCACCAGGCGGCAGGAGCGCCGCGGCGGCCCCGCGCGGTCTCGGGCGCGGCGTAGGCCCAGGTGGTCAGCAGCCCGCCCGGATCCCGCCCATGGACCCTGACATTGCGGGCTATCCCCCCGAAGTCACCGATCAGCAGTTCGTAGGGATTCCGGGACCGCACCAGGATGTTGGCCGGTTTCACGTCCGTGTGCGTCAACCCCATCGCGCCCAGCCAGAAGTTGAGGCATTCGGCGAGTTCGGCGACGATCGCCCGCAGTTCCGCGTCGCCGAGCGGAAGGGCGTCACGGATCAGCGCGTCCAGCGAACCGTGCGCGCAGTACTCCTGCGCCATCCAGCCGACCTCGGCGCCGTCCACGACGAGGTTCCCGTGATCGTGGATCCGGGGGACGTGCCGGGTGGCCTCCAGCCGCCCCAGCAGGACGAGCTGGTCGGTCTCCAGCCGGGAGTCCCGGTGAACTTTGACGACGACCAGGTCGGCGCCCGCGCACCCGCCGTGGAGCGGCTCCGCCAGATGGACGACCGACTCGGCGCCGACCGCCTCGATCCGGATCGGCCGGAATTTCTCCCGCAATGCCACCGGAAAGTCACCGGCCTCCCCGGCACCGTCGACCAGCCCCAAAGAACGACCCTCTCCCCGTCCGCCCCGTGCCCCGATCCTATGTCGGCGGACCACCCCGAAATGGGTCGTCCGACACCGTTCCCAGCAAATCGCCGCAACGGCCGTGCGGCAGCGGGCAGGGCGGCCGGACCCGGCGGTCTCGCGGAACGCCGTTGACCTCGTGATCGACAGCTCGGAAGATGGCCGCCATGGACTCTCCACGCTTCGTCTGCTTCGATCCTGACGGAACCATCGGCGGCGGCTGGCTGTACGTGGTGGTGGAGGCCAAGACCGGAGTGATCTATCAGCAGCAGTACGGCGGCAACGTGAACCGGCAGGGGCAGGTGGAGGGCTTCCTGGTGCCGCTGGCGAGCCGTGACGCACTGAGCGCACTGCGCACGCTGTTCGAGAAGGACTTCCGCGGTGCCGGCACCTGGAACCACACCTGGCCAGAGGATGCCTGGACCAGGCTAGGAGCGATCATTGGGGCTGTCCGCTACTGGGCCTGCGACGGCGACACCGAGCAGCCGCACGGCTTGAGGTTGGACGAGAGCAGGATGCGCGAGGTCGACGAGGCGTGGGTTCCGGTCATCACCCCGGACGGCCCCGGGGTGCTGGTGTGGCCCAACTCGGACTGAACACCCGGTGAGGGGGTTGCCGACTGAACTGACCTGCGGAGCTGAGATCAGGCAACCCCCTTGGGCTGTGAATTCGCGCTAGACGCAGTAAGAGACCATCGTGATCGGGCCCTGGGCCGCCCAGTCAGGAATGATCCAGTCGTGGAAGGACTTTCCTTCCACGAAGGCGCACTGGCTGTAGTTCATGCCGTCGGCATACCGGAGAGAGCGATTTCCCCCGTACAGGGAGCAGTTGTAGCCGACCCCGTGCCAGAAGCCCTCATCGTCTCGGTACACGCGGACCGTCCTGATGCAGGGCTCCGCTGCTCCGGCCGTTGCGGCGGTCACGCGGGCGGGTGTGCGGCCGGGCGGGCCGGCGGCGGTCGTCGCGGCTGCCGGGACGGCCGCCAGGACCAGCACGGCGCCGGCCAGGGCCACCGGAGCGGTGTACCGGCGGCTTCCTGAACCGCGGGCGGGGGAACTGGTAACGAGCTCGGAGCGTGCGGTGAGGTCACGGTTGGATCTGCGCATCATGGTCTCCGTCGTGATTCAGGTTCGATCCGGACGCTGCCACGTTCCCCCAGGGCGCTATCGCCCCGGTCACTTCCTGGTCACCCCGCATCGTCTTTGGCCGCTCCGGGGCGGCTCGTTCACCGGACCTGTGGCCGTGTGGTCCTCTCGGCGAGGCGGTTCCCGATGATCCAGCCCATGCCGAAGGCGGAGAGCAGCCCGTTCCCGGACAGGTAGCCGTCGGAGTGGGGGCCCGCCAGACCGCAGGCGGTGCCGCCGCCCGCGTACAGGCCGGGGATCGGCGCGCCCGCCTCGTCCAGGACGCGCCCGGACGGGTCGATGACCAGCCCGCCCTGGGTGGCGAGCAGGCCGTGGGTCACCCAGGCGAGATGGTAGGGGGCGGTGAGCCGCCGTCGGCCGGGCAGCGGGGTCAGGGCGCGATCGGCCTGCTCGGCCGTCAGGTGCAGGGAGGCGGCGAGGTCGCCGAGGGTGGCGCGGTCCTGCACGGCGCCGGCGGCGAGGCATTCGCGCATCATCTCCGACTCGCGGGTGGCGGCCATCGCGGCGGCGTCCCAGACCATCGCGGCGCGCAAGGCGCCGCTCTTGGCGACGACGACGCCGGTGACCTCGCCGTCCTTCGAGACGAGGTCGACGACGCGGGCCTCGGCGACGAAGGCGGCGTTGTCGCGGGCCGCGAGGAGGGCGCGCAGGATGTCGTCGGCGTGCCGTCGCGGCGAGTCGTCGATGCCCGCGGCCGCCTGGAAGCGGGTGCCTCCCGCGGCGAGGGAACCGAGCGCACCTGGGTCGAGGGAATCGGCGAGATGGAACACACCTTCCGGTGAGCCGGACCCGAGAGCCCCGGCCCCACAAGGGCCGGGGCCACCGGGACCGCCTCGTCCGGTGGCGGAGTCAGAGCTGGCCGAACGTCCATCCGATCGCCTGTCGCTGGAGCTCCTCCATGAGGACGGAATCGCCAGGCGACGCGGTGGCGGATTGCTGCGGGACAACGCTGGCGTACGACACCGTCGGGTCAGTGGGATCGGCCGGATGGGCGAGCGCGCCACCGAACCTCAGATCTCCGGCGAACCACAGCACCCCGTAGCCGTCGGTCATGGAGTTCCAGGTGCCGCGCTGGAGCCGGGTCTTCATCACCCCCGCCACGTTCTGGTCCGGGTCCAGAAGGAACACATGAACCAGCGCCGCGGGGTTCGCGTAGTCGCGGACGAGCTCCACTCGGCACGGCCAGACCTGCCATGGCTGCTCTGTCAGAACTCGTCTGAGCCGGTGCGCCTCCGGTCCCGTCAGGCCCTCACCGTAGGGGCCGCGGACCCGCTCCTGGCTCCTCGCGATCAGCCATATGACCAGCAGGGCGACCTCCCCTGCGAGCACCCCGCCCACAAGGCCGGAAGGGGAGAGTTCGTCCCCGAGCACCGGGATCGCGAAGACCGCCATCGCCGCACCGCACACCGAGAAGATGATCGAAAGCGCGCGGTTCATGCGTGCGGCCTTGTCGAGCTGCCCGAGGACGGACGGGGTGACGATCGCCGCCGGCTCGGGCGAGACCGCGTAGCCGAACTGCCTGGCGAGCATTCCTGCCTCCGATGACCAGCGGCTCCGATGCTTTTGATCATCATCTCCGCAACATCCGGAACCCGGCAAGAAGGGCCGGCTGACAGGAACCGGTCACCGCGGAGGAGGCCTCTCCGGCGCTCCGGCCGGGCCGGTCAGAAGAGGTCCCAGAAGTCGGTGCGGTCGCGCATCCGCTCGGCGGTCTCCTCCAGGATCACGCGGCCCGAGCGCATGACGTAGGCGCGGTCGGCGATCTTCAGTGCCTGCCTGACGTTCTGTTCGAGCAGCAGGATGCCGAGGCCCTCGTCGCCGGCGAGGCGCCGCAGGCGTTCGAAGATGGCCTCCACGACCGAGGGGGCGAGGCCCAGCGACGGCTCGTCCAGCAGCAGCAGCCGGGGCCGGGCCATCAGCGCCATGCCCAGGCTGACCATCCGCTGCTGGCCGCCGGACATCGTGCCCGCCGCCTGCTTCGCGCGCTCGCCGAGGATCGGGAACAGCTCGCCGACGGTCGCGAGGCGCTCCGCCGTGCTCGTCCCGGACGGCGCGTTCGCGGCGCCGAGGAGCAGGTTGTCGTGCACCGACAGGTCGGGGAACACGAACCGCTCCGACGGGATCATCGCGGCGCCAGGGCGACGGCCCTGCGGACGGGCCGGCGCGCGGTGTCCCGGCCGGCGATCCGGACGGTCCCGGCGCGCGGGCGGACCGCGCCGAGCACGGCCCGGATCGTGGTCGTCTTGCCCGCGCCGTTGTGCCCCATCAGGGTCACGATCTCGCCCGCCTCGACGCGGAGGCCGACACCGTGCAGCACCTCCTTGCGGCCGTAGCCGGCAACCAGGCCGCTCACGTCCTTGGCGTTGCCGCCGACGACGACCATCGCGAACACGGTCATGGCGAGCGGGAACCCGAACGCCTGCTCGGGCTGGAGCGAGGCCGTACCAGAGGGCGCAGGCGCCCGAGATGAGCCCAGCGACGGCGAAGCAGACGAGGTTGACGCGGCGGACCCCGATCCCCAGCACGGCCGCGAGGCACGGGTTGCTGCGGACTGCCTTGATCGAGCGGCCGATCGGGGTGAACGCCAGGAAGGCGGCGAGCCCGGCGACGAGGACCAGGCAGGTGGCCGTCTGCGCCAGGTCGAAGTCGGAGATCCGCACCGGGCCGAGCCGGTGCTGCACCACGTCCGGCCCGTGGAAGGGCAGGCTGCTGGTCCCGAACTTCAACTGCAGGAGCGCGATGCCGGCGGTGCTGACGCCGATGGAGGTCACCAGCACGGCGAGCATGGCGCGGTCGGCGGCGCGGCGGGCGACGGGCTCGTAGACGCCGGCTTCGAGCAGCACGCTGACGGCGACCGCCGCCGCGAGCGCCGACGGCCAGAACGGCGCGCCGAGGCCGTCCATCACCCAGAAAGCGGCGTTGGGGGCGACGGTGTAGGTGAGCGGCTGTTCCACCGCGGCACGTACGGCAGCTTCAACCCGCACTGACCGATTCGGCCCGGTGATGGCCATCCCACAAGGTTCTGAGCTGGCAATGGACACGTCGGCTCAGAGCTCCGCAGTCCGTCTATTCACGTACTGCCGCCGCGGTCCTGAATTCGCGCATACTTCTTGGGAAAGACCGGCGACCATTGATCATCCGGCTTATATAGTGTGCCGGATGACCCCCACTCTGATGGCGCGAAGGGCCGTCGCCGTACTGGCGACGGCTTTCGTATGCGTGCCACTCGCTCCCGGAGTCTCCTCGGCCGCCGACACATTCCCCTCGCAGGACGCATGTGCGGTGACGAACAACAACACTCCCGTCGGCGACTGCGGTCCTTTCGTCCAGCTCTACGCGGAGAACTTCAACGGCGGCGACGTGCCCGCGGGCGCGTTCAACACGTGCGCCGGTGACGGCGACTTCCGCTGCGAAGGGCTGAAGACCGCCTACCCGCACTACTACGACACGCTGGGCGCATACCCCTCGGGCTGGCCGGACACCGCCACCAGCGGGGCGGACGGGAACGGCGGCCGGACGTTCGGCGGCTACTACCGGCCGGAGAAGGCCGTGAGCGTCTACACGGCGTCCAACGGGGACGGCCAGATGCGGGTCCACATGACCTCCAACGGGTCCGTCAACTCCGTGGCCGCCCTGGTTCCCCGGAAGTGCATGAACCTGCGGTACGGGAAGTTCACCGAACGGTTCGTCGTCCGCACCCGCACCCCCGGCTTCAAGATGGCCCACCTGCGCTACACGCCGAACGAGGTGGATTATCCGGAGGCGGGCGGGAACTTCTCCAGCGACCCCGTGAGCGTCTTCACGCACGGCTTCAAGGAGTCCAGCGCCGACGTGGCGCCCGGCACCGCGTGGACCTCGTGGCACACCTACTCGACAGAGATCGTGCCGGGCTCGCTGCGGTTCTACCTGGACGGCAAGCTGGTCAAAACCGTTAACGCCGACTTCCCCGAGCCGGCCGACTGGGTCCTGCAGAACGAGAGCGCGCTCGCCGGTGCCTACGCAGCGGCCGGAGCATCGGTGGACATCGACACCACGTGGCTCACCTGCTACAAGTACGTGGCTCCCGCGTCCAACTGATGCACACCGCACCCGGTGGATCATCCGGATTCGCGGCCATGTCGGCCCACGTCCGGCCATGGGCACCGGCGGACCGGCGGCTCGCGCCGGGTGGACTGCCGCAGCTCGTGCAGAGAGTCCGGCCGGCCTCCCGGCCCGGGGTCGCACCTCGGGCCGGGAGCCGGCTGACGGCGATCAGAACACCATCGCGAGCAGGTCGGCGAACAGTTCCTGTTCGTCGATCTCGAGCCCGCGGTTCGTGAACCACGTGGCCATGTTGTGGCAGTCGCGCATCAGGAAGTCCATGCCCTTCGGGTTGCCGACGATGTCGACGACCTGGGGCAGGTCGATCATCACGATCCGCTCGGCCTGGGCGAGGACGTTGTAGGGCGAGAGGTCGCCGTGCGCGAGCCCCGCGCGGGCCAGTTCACGCATGCCGTCGCGGAGCTGCTCGAAGTACACACCGAGCATTTCCCTGGACGGCCGGACCTGGGCGAGCCGGGGCGCGGCGCCGCCCTCGCCGTCGTCGATGAACTCCATCAGCAGCTCGGTGCCGTCGACCTGCACGGGATAAGGCACCGGCACGCCGGCCTTCCACAATCGGTTGAGGGCGTCCCATTCGGCGTGCGCCCACTGACCGGCCGCGACACTGCGCCCGTGCGAGGTCTTTTTCGCCATCGCCCGACGGTCGCGGCTGTTGCGGGTACGGCGGCCTTCGACGTACGACGTACTGCGGTGAAAGGACCGGTGCTCCTCGGTGCGGTACCGTTTCGCGGCCAGCAGCGAGGACTTCGCCGGGTTGTCGCCGATGGCTTCGACGGCCCGTTCGAGCAGGAAGACGTCGGCTTCCTTGCCGGTTTTGAGGATGCCGAGCTCCGTATCGATCGCGGCCTGTTCCGTGACGACCCACGAGGGGCGTGGTTCCGGGCCGCGTGAGCCGCGCTCGACGTCCAGCCAGGTGGACCACCGCTGATCCGGGCCCAGCTCCTCGTCGACCGAGTGGAACTCGAAGGCGAAGGAGTCGGCCGGACCCGGCCGGGGCTCGTCACCGGCGAAACCGGACGAGCGGAAGTCGAGGTCAGAGTAGGTATCAGAGGTTTCGTACTCGGAAGACAACGGATGCGCTCCTGAACAAGAAGGCGGGACTGATGCGGACACGCCGCAGCACAGTGACGGCCATTCGTCAGCCCTCCTTAGTCCAGGCAGCGTTCGTCGCCGCTCGATCGCCCCAGCATGCCCGCCCGTTCCGGACGCCGCAACGCATTTACCGGGCCTGGGGGCGCACGGTCGGGCTCAGCCGGAGCTCCTGCATCGGCTTCGGGGATCGGCAGACCATTCCGGCAGCACACTTGGCAAGCCGCCGCCCCGGTGAAGGAACTCCCGGCTTCACCCGAGGCACCAGATCGTCGCTCCAGAAGCCTGCCGGGCCGCGAGGCCCGCGGTCAGAACGTGGCGATCGGGTTGACCGGGCTGCCGGACGTCCCGGCGAAGCGGACCGGCGCGACCGCGAGTTGGAAGTCCCACTGGCCGAGCTCGGCGGCGGTCGTCGCACACGCCTCCAGGTCGCAGTTGTCGAGCAGCCACAGACCCATCGCGACGAGACTCACCGCGTGAACCGGCATCAGCACGTCCTCGTACCCCGACGGCTGAACGTCCTGGGGCGTGTCGGCGCCGATCAGCGCGACCTCCCGTTCACGCAGCCACGGCAGGCAGGACGCGTGCCAGCCGGCCTGCTTGAAACCGCCCGACTGACCGGTCTCGTGCCGGACGCGGCCGTAGCCGGTCCTCAGGAGAACCGCATCACCGGATCGCACCCGCACGCCCTGGCGCCGCTCGGCCTCCTCCAGGTCCTCGGGAAACACCCCCTCCCCCGGTTCCAGCCACGGCACATCGCGGACCCCCGCGATGTCCAGCAGGACGCCACGCGTGATGATCCCGTTCGCCGCCGCCGTGACGGCCGCCCAGCCCGATCCCGTTGCGGCGTCGACCAGCGAGTGTGACCGCCCGTTGTACATGTCGCCGTCCCAGAAGATGTGGCACGGCGAGTCGACGTGGGTGAGGGTGTTGCCGTGGAACGTGATGCCGAGCCGCTCGGACGAGAAGCCCCAGCGCCGGTCGTTGTGGAAGGGCGCCGGCATGTTCTCGGAACCTGGCATGTCGGCGGCGCACGGGCAGGTCGTCGTCGACCGCTCCATGTCTCCCGGTACGGCGACCTCCCATGCGCACGACACGCTCCTGCCGTGGCGCACCGCCCGCGCCGCCGCCAGCCGGACGTCGTCGGTGATGTGGTTCAGAGTGCCGAGCTCGTCGTCGTCGCCCCACCGTCCCCAGTTCGACAGCGTGTTGAAGTAGCCGAGCACGTCGTCCTGTGTGGGCATCGGTCGCTCTGCCGTCATCCCAGCATCGGCTCCTCCGGTCGCGCGGTTCGAGACGCCCGCTGAACGGCCCGACACTGGATCAGCGGGCCGGCGGTCAGCCGGTCTCGGAGGTACCGTACGGCACCCCGGACGGAACCTTGCCGAGGGAGCCGTGATCGCGGATCGCGGTGCAGGAACGGGCGGCCATGGTGAGGAACATTTCGTCGCCGCGTTCGGTGGGACTGCCGTAGGCGCAGCCGAGCACGGTGATCAGGGGGCCTTGGAGGAAGGCGAAGGCGTAGTCGTCCCAGCACTGCTCAAGGGAGTAACCGGTCACGCCATGGCCGGCCAGAGCGCGGTGGTAGGCGGTGACCAGGTCGCGCTCGTGGGTTCGGCGGTCTGCGACGGTGAGGCCGGTGCCCAGGAAGTAGGCCAGGTCGCGGGCGGGCAGGCCGACGGTGAGGGTCTGCCAGTCGACCGCGGCGACGCCGGGCCCGCCCCCGGCCGCGAAGATGATGTTGTCGAGCCGGTAGTCGCCGTGGACGAGGGAGAAGCGCTCCGGCCGCGCCGTGATCCACGGTCCGGCCTGGAGCGCGACGGCTCGCAGGGTCGCCTTGTCCTCGGCGGCCAGCCGGTCCGCGAAGCGGTCGATGAAGATCTCGGTGGCCGGGCCCAACGCGCCGGTCACTCCGTCGCCGTCCTCCGGGCCGGTGCGGTGCAGCCAGTCCAGATCCAGCAGGGTCGGGTCGCACCAGCGGGGACCGTGCAGTCCGGCCAGGTTGACCACGCAGTCCAGCGCCTCGCCGGCGGTGCAACCGGCGAGCTGGTCGCCCTGCGCGCCGGGGTGCAGGTCCTCCAGGAGCAGGACGAAGTCGGTGGCGTCCTCGGAGAGCGTCCCGTACGGGCAGGCCGGGGTGCGCACGGCGACCGTCGAGGCCAGGTCAAGGTAGAACCGGACCTCTGTCCGGTAGATGCCCTTGAGCATCTCCCGCGCGGCCCGGTCGGCCGCCGGGAGTTTGGCCACCAGCCGCGCCGGCACCCCCTCCCCGGTCAGCTCGCCTCGGAAGCAGCCGCTCATCTGCCCCGTCCCGACCGGCCGCCAAACGACGTCCGTCACCGTCGCGCCGAGCACCTCGCTCAGCCAGGCGGCGTTCAGCCGGGCGGCTCCGCCGCCGCTCACGAGTCCCCCAACCGGGCGCGGCCTGGGTTGCGGGGCAGTCCCTCGAACCGGTCGGCGGGTCGCACCGCCCGGTAGGCGTCGATGACGGGGGCCAGCTCGGAGGGGGTGGCGCCGTGCAGGACCACGCTGTCGGCACCGGCGTCGAACTGGGCGAGGACGCGTCGCGCGCACCGTTCGGGAGAACCGGTCGCCGCCGCCTCCAGCCAATGCTCGGGAAGCAGCCCGGCGAGGTGGCGGAGTTCGTCCGGCGTGGCGAGCGCGTCGAAGGCCCCGGGGTAGCCGTCGACCAGGTCGTCGGCGCGGAAACGGGCCAGGTCGGCCGGATCCCAGCGGTTGACCCGGACCAGCAGGTCCCCGTAACCCTGCAGGTAGGTGGCCAGGCGGCCGACCAGCTTGCGCAGGCGGGCCTCCTCGTCCAGATGGTCGCCGACCGTGGCCAGGACCGACCACACCCGTACCGAAGCGGGGTCGCGGCCCGCCGCCGCGGCGCCCCGGCGGATCGAGGAGACCGCCCGGGCCAGGGTCTGGTCGGTGAAGAAGGTGTGCAGGACGACCCCGTCGGCGACCCGGCCGGCGAACTCCAGCGTGCGCTCGCCCATCGCCACGAGCATGATCGGGATGTCTTCGCGGAACGCGGAGTCCTGGCTGAGGTACGGGTAGCCGCCGGCGGGACCGTCGTGCCCGACGACCGCCTCTCCCCGCCACAGCCGGCGCATGATGCCGATGAAGTCGTCGAGCTGGGCCTGGGTGACGCGGCTCAGGCCCATCACATCGAAGAGCATGTCGAAGCCCCGCCCCAGGCCGAGCGCGAACCGGCCGCCGGACATCCGGTGCATCGTCGTGGCGAACGTCGCGGTGACCAGGGGGTGGCGGGTGTTGTGGTTGGTGGCCGCGGTGGCGATGCCGATCCGGGTGCCGGCCGCCGCCGCGGCTCCCGCCAGCACCGCCGCGTCCTTGGTGGTGAAGCGCTCCGACAGGAACACCGAGCCGAGCCCCATGGCCTCGGCATCGGCTACCTCGCCGAGGAGGTCGCGCGGGGTTCCCGAATGCCCGGCCAGCCCGTAGCAACCGAGCTCTGGCAGGTCGTCCACCACGGTCTCCCTCCGCCCGCACCGGGCCTCGACGGTACCCGAAATGGACAGCTGTCCGAAACCCTGTCCAGTTACGAAATGTCCCGCCTCTCACTACTGCCGAACCGAGTAAGGCCCTGCTGCCACCCGGCCTAATGCCCGCCGGGACGGAATCGGGTGCGGTATGCGGCCGGGCTGAGGGCGAAGAAGTGCCGGAACCGGCGGCTCGCGTAGTTGGGATCGTGCCAGCCGACGAGCCTTCCGATCGCTGCCACGGACAGATCGGTCTCGATGAGGAGGGCCGCCGCGCGCTCTGCTCGCAGCCTGCCCAGATAGGTCATGGGCGGAACTCCGAGATGCGCGGTGAACATACGAGTCAGGTAGGGAGGCGACAAGTTCACCGTGGAGGCGAGCTCGTCCAGGTTCCACGCCCGCTCGATATCGCTCTCCAAGAACTGCGCCGCGGCCAATACCGCGGGGTGGACGTGGTCGGTTCGTTCGCTGGGGGCGTTCGTGGAGCCATGTGCCTCTACGCCGCCGAGAAGGCAGAGCAGAATCCCCACCCACACCGCGTAGACCGGTCCGGGACGAAGGGCCGGATCGGAACCGGGCTCACCCGCGGTTTCCGCCAGGCCGGTTTCGACCACTCGCAGCGCGGTGGGGTCGAGCCGCAGCGGGTGACCGGCAGGGCGGCCGGATCGGCCGGCGATGTGCAATGAGCGGCCGATGTGCGGGGCGGCGCGCATCCAGGCCAGCTCGTGCCGGAAGGCCTCCGGGCTGACATACAGGTTGTAGACGGTCAGGCGGTCGCAGTCGCGGTAGCCGTGCCAGTCGCCCGGACGGAGCATCGTCACCGCGCCGCGGACGAGAGGCTGCTCGCCCGCGGCCGAGACGTGCGTGGCGGTGCCGCCCGCGACGACGGCGAGCTCGATGAAGTCATGGCTGTGAGAGGCGGTGTCGCTCCGCAGCTCGAACCGCTCGGCGGCGATGGGCGGCCGGCCCGGCGGAAACACCTCCGCATGCCGCACGCGATGCATCGGACTTCCCCTCCATGGATCCTCGTCAAGATCGTGCTACGCCTGTCGGGATCTCGTGCTAGCCGCACGTCGGAGGCAGCGGCGACAGTTGTCGAGACGGCAACCCCCAGAAAGCAGGGAAGACAGCCATGACCGCAGCCAGTGACGAACGGCACACCACTCCGGACGACCTTTCCCAGGACGCCGTGTCAGCGTATCGCCGTGACGGTTTCGTCCACCTGCCCGGAGTGATCTCCCGGGCCGAGGCGGCCAGGTTCGCCGATGCCGCGATGGCGGCCCGGACCACCGTCCGGGACCACCACGACGGGACGATCTTCACGCAACTGCTCCAGCTGTGGCGTCACGATGAGACGCTGCGCGAGCTCACCCTGAACCCCGCCCTGGCGGCCATCGCCGCCCGGCTGGCGGGGATCCCGCTGCGGCTGTGGCACGACCAGCTGTTGATCAAGGAGCCGAGGAACGGGGCCGCGACGGAGTTCCACCAGGACCAGCCGTACTGGCCGCACGCCGGTTCGCGGCATGCGCTCTCGGCCTGGGTGGCGCTGGTCGACGTGCCGGTCGACCGCGGCTGCATGACGTTCATCCCGGGTTCCCAGCACCTCGACGGCCTGCGACCACAGGATCTGTCCGACCATGCGGACATGTTCGCCGTGGCGCCCGAACTGCTGTGGGAACGGCGCGTCACGGTTCCCCTGCGCGCGGGCGACTGCACATTCCACAACTCCCGTCTCGCCCACAGCGCCACGCCAAACTTCACCGGCGACCCTCGAATCGCCCACGTCATCATCTACGTGGACGCGGACCTGACCTTGGCGGCCGGCCCCGCGCACCCCGTCACCGACCCGCTGGGCCTGACCGTGGGCAGCCCCCTTCCAGACGAGCATTTCCCGCGCTTCGCCGAGCTCGCCGAAGGGCCGCAGCCGGGAACCACTCCGGCGATCTGAACAGTCGGACCGCGCCGGGCGGGTGGAGTGCGTCCACCACTTCGGCGGCGTCCCCACGCCACGTCGGCGAGGAAACAAAAGAGCTGCTCGCCGCCCATTAAAATTCCGTCGCGCTGATCAGCAGCGTCACGGATGATGCTGTCCTGACAGGCTCCAGGAATGGTCGCGGCCCGCAGGCCCGCGCTCCGGTTTCCGGCCTGCGTTCGCCGCGACCCGACGGACGGTCGTAGCCGAGCAGATTTTGCGCCGGGGACCACCAGGGGACCTGGCCATCTACGGCGACAACGCCCACATCAACATCGTGGTCCGCAACCTCGGCCAGGGCAGGCTCAGCACGATCGGCGGAAACCAGGGTCCCCTCGTGGAGTCAGGAGTCCGCACGACCGCCACAGCGGTGCTGCGCCCCAACTTCAACATCTCATAAGGCCACCAACGGAATGGGGCTGGCGGGGGCCGTCCCTCTCGTCCTAGGGGGCGGCCCCCGCCAGAAGCGGCGGATCAGTTGCTCGGGTCGTCGGTGTCCGCGTCAGCGCAGGGTGCGGCCGAGGAAGTCGCGGATGTGGGCGGCGATCTCGGGGCCGTGCGTCTCGAGCGCGAAATGTCCGGCGTCGAGGATGTGGATCTCGGCGTCCGGCAGGTCCCGGGCGTAGGCGCGGGCGCCGTCGGGGCCGAAGATCTCATCGTTGCCGCCCCAGGTGACGAGGACCGGTGGGCGGTGGGTGCGGAAGTACTCCTGGAAGGCCGGGTAGCCGTCGAGGTTGAACTGGTAGTCCCAGAACAGCTGGAGTTGGATCTCCTTGTTGCCGGGACGGTCGAGGTAGGCCTGGTCGAGCGTCCAGGTGTCGGGGGACAGCCGGTCCGTCCGGTCGGTGGGCACGCCGTGCGTGTACTGCCACTTGGTGGCGTCCGGCTCCAGTAGTTCGCGGACGGCGGGTTCGTTGGGCGAGCGGTCCTTGGCGTGCGCGAACAGGACGTCCCAGAACGGGGTGAAGCCCTCCATGTAGGCGTTGCCGCTCTGGGTGACGATCGCGGTGATGCGTTCCGGGTGACGGCTGGCGATGCGCAGGCCGATCGGTGCGCCGTAGTCCTGGATGTAGAGGGCGAAGCGCTCCAGGCCCAGCTTGTCCAGCAGCTCCAGAGTGATCTCGGTGAGCTTCTCGAAGCTGTAGTCGAACTCGCCGACCGCGGGCATCGCCGACTGGCCGAAGCCGATGTGGTCGGGCGCGATCAGGTGGTAGTCGTCGGCGAGGTCGCGCAGGAGGTTGCGGAACATCGCCGAGCTGGTGGGAAAGCCGTGCAGCAGTACCAGCGTGGGGTTGGCCGGGTCGCCGGCCTCCCGGTAGAAGACGTCCAGGCCCTGGATCTCGATGGTGTGGTGCCGGGTGGTCATCGCGTTGTTTCCTTTCGCGGTGTTCAGCGGGATCGCGTGGCGGTCGCCACGGGTCGGTGGGCCGCGGGCGCGACCAGCGCCGCGGCGGTGAGGCTGAGCAGGACGCCGAGGGCGAAGCCGCCCCGGTAGCTGCCGGACAGTGCGTGGACGGCGGCGGCCAAGGCCAGCGCGGCACCGGCCGAGAGTTGGTGGATCAGCCATGCCGGGGCCAGTGCCCGGCCGAGCCGGGCCGGGTCGAGGCCGCGGGTCAGCAGCGTCATCGTCAGCGGGATCACGGTGAAGGAGGCCGTGCCGAAGATCACCGCCACCGCGACGAGGACGGCCGGCTCGGTCGCGGTGGCCGCCAGCACCAGCGCCACGGCGCGGACCAGGTGCAGCGTGCGCAGCAGCGGCTCGGGGCCGAACCGGTGCAGCAGCCGGGCGGTGGCCAGTGAGGTGAGCCCCGCGGTGAGAGCGCTGAGGGTGATCAGCCGGCCGGCGTGCGTGGCCGACCAGCCCAGTTCGGTGGCGTACTTGGGCAGCAGCAGGACCAGCATGTACAGCGACGCCGAGTGCAGGGCGAAGGACGTCAGCACACGGCCTCTGCCGCGCAGAGCGGCGGTGGCCGGTGCGGGGACGTTCCGCCCGCGCTCGTCCCGGGGCAGGATCGCCGCCAGCGCGGCGGTGACCACCAGGCCGGTGAGGCCGAGCGCCAGGTACGTCCCCCGTACACCGACCGGCTCCAGAAGCAGGGTCGCCGCCCAGGGGGCGAGCAGCTGGCCGAGGTTGATGCCCACCGAGGCGCGGGCCAGGGCCGGACCGGCCCGGTCACCGTACCGGTGGCCGATCAGCGTGGTGACGGCCAGGCTGGACGAGGCCGCGAAGCCCAGCCCGCCGAGGACCACGTAGGCGGTGATGAACTGCCAGGTCTGCTGGACGGCCGCCAAGGCCACGTAGCTGCTGGAGATCAGAGTCAGTCCGGTCAGCAGCACCAGCCTCGCTCCCACCCGGTCGAGCAGCACGCCCACCCATGGCTGCGCCAGGCCGGTCAGCGCGATGGCGATCCCGGCCGCGATCGCCGGCGTCGCGGCGGACAGCCCGTAAGCGGCGGACGCCGGCGCGAAGAAGACACCCGCCGAGAAGTTCAAGCCGAACGACACCGCCTGCGCCGTCAGCGCCGCACGTGCCACGCGATCCCGCTGCATCCCGTCCCCTAACCGTCTAAATGCTCTGTAGCGGTTAGGAAGCTGCCATGAAGTATCTAACTTGTCAACTGGCTATAGAGGGTTAGAATGACGCCATGGCACGGAGACCCCCGACCGGCGAGCCGCTGCCCTTGGACCTGGTCAACACGCGATGGCCGGCCGACGGGGTGGTGCACGACGAACTGGCCGACCCCGCCGGCCTTACCGAGTGGCTCCAGGAACACGGCTTGGAGGTCGACGACCCCCAGCGCTGCGCGGAACCACTGCGGGCAGCCCGGGCGGCCATCCGCCTGTCTCTGGACGAAGGGGTCGATCACCAGGTCAACACCGTCCTCGCGCATGGCCGGCTGCGGCTGCTCATCGAAGACGGGGCTCCGAGCGAGCGCCTGGAACCGGACTGTGAGGCGTGGCGGCCCGCCTGGCTGGCGACCAGGGCCTACCTCGACCTGCTCAGCACGGCACCCCCTGGACGACTCCGGCACTGCGAGGGGACCGGCTGCGTGCTGTGGTTCCTCGACACCTCACGCAGTGGCCGACGCCGCTGGTGCTCCATGAGCGGCTGCGGCAACCGGGCCAAGGTCAAGGCCCATTACCAGCGGATACACAGACCCTGAACCGCGCAGCGGACCGTCCTTGCCATGCCTGAGCGCGGGTCGTTACGGTCGGTCCTGAGGCTCCGCTCCGATTCGGAAGAGTGGACGCCTGCGGCGGTGGGGCTCGCCGCACCCGAACCGCGGTGCCGCTGTGGGCTCCGCCAACAGTCCCTACCTGGTGTCCTTCGCGCATGCCCGGTGGGAGAGCCCATGGCTGGAGATAGCGCTTCCGAACACCCCGATCCGGGGACCGGAGCCGAGCGGACGACTCCTGGATCGGCTGCGGTGCTGTCGCCGTGGCGGTTCGTCGTGGTCTTCGGTGTGGTCAGCCTTCTGGCGGACGCCGTCTACGAGGGGGCTCGATCGATCACCGGTCCGTTCCTGGGGTCACTCGGCGCCGGCGCCGTCCTGGTGGGGGTGGTGACGGGCGCCGGCGAGGCGGCGGGCCTGGTTCTTCGGCTGGTGAGCGGCCCGGCGGCGGAACGGTCGGGCCGGTACTGGGCCTGGACGATCGCCGGGTACGGTCTCACGGTCGCGGCGGTGCCCGCGCTGGCGCTGCCGGTCGGACTGGCCGGGGCCTGCGCGCTCGTGGTGGCCGAACGGGTGGGCAAGGCGACGCGCAGCCCGGCCAAGGACACGTTGCTCTCCCACGCCGGCAGCCCGATGGGACGCGGGACGGCGTTCGCGGTGCACGAGGCGCTGGACCAGACCGGCGCGTTCGCCGGACCGCTACTGGTCGCCGCGGCGGTCGCCTGGCACGGGTACGGCCTCGGCTTCGGGATCCTGGCGGTGCCCGGCCTCGCGGTCATGGTCGTGCTCGTCTGGCTGGCCCGCCGCGTCCCCGACCCGCGGGTCTACGAGGACGGCGCAGGACGCGTGCCCGCACCGGCTCCGGCGAGGGCGCGCGGCGTCGCGCCGCTGGCGGGACTGGGCCGGGTCTTCTGGCGCTATGCGGTGTTCTCGGCCGTCACGATGGCGGGATTCGCCACGTTCGGGCTGATCGGGTTCCATCTGGTGGAGGCGCACCTGATGAGTCCGCAGGCGGTGCCCTTGGTGTACGCGGGGGCGATGGCGACCGACGCGGTGGCGGCGCTGGCGACGGGCCGGTTGTTCGACCGATGGGGCCTGCGCGTCCTGGTGGCGTTGCCGGTGCTGGCCGGCGCCGGCACGGCGCTGGCGTTCGCCGGTTCGCTGCTTCCGGTGCTGACAGGCGCGGCGTTGTGGGGCGCGGCGATGGGGGTCCAGGAATCGACGATGCGGGCGGCGGTCGCCGATCTCGTCCCGGCCGCACGCCGGCCGACCGCCTACGGGGCCTTCGCCGCGGTCTACGGCATCGCCTGGCTCGCCGGCGGAGCAGGGCTCGGCGCCCTCGCCGGGCACGCGCATGCCGCGCTGGTGCCGGTCGTGCTGAGCGTGCAGGCGGTGGCGCTGGCCGCACTGTGGTGGGTGGTGGCAGCAGCCGACCCCATGACCGGACGACGGGCTGACCAGCGGTAGGTGGTTGAAGCGCACCCCTGGCGCTGCCCGCTCGGCCGATGCACAGAAGCCGTCCGCCAAAGCCGCCTGACCGCCGCCGATGACGGCGATCGGCGCTCATGGTTCACTCCTCGCTCTCGCGCGGTGCCAGGCGCGGCGCGGGGGCAGGCCTCGACGGCAGTGCGGCCGACGAGTGGCGTGTCGTGGTGCGGGCCGGTGCGGTGCCGACGGCGAGTACCGCGGCCAGGACGGCGGCGATGGTCAGCACCAGGAACATGCGGGGGTATCCGCCGAGTCCGGCGGCCAGGGCGGCTCCGGTGAAGGGCGACACGGCGGTCGCGATGGTGACGGGAGCGGCGAGGATTCCCGAGAGGGCGCCGTAGGACGCGGTGCCCCAGCGGTCGGAGACGGCGGTCGCCTGGAGGAGAGTGGCGATGCCGCGGGTCGCCCCCGCCAGGAAGGCGAGGGCGATGAGCAGCGCTACTGGGCCGGGGATGGCGGCGAGGGCCGCGGTCGTGGCGGCCGACATCGCCAGGATCACGACGGTCCTTGCGCGCACGCTGGTACGGCGCACCAGCGTCCGGTAGCCGAGCCGTCCGGTGACCTGGCCGATCCCGCCGAGCCCGAGCGCCCAGGCGGCGGTGCCGCTGCCGGCGCCGCGGGAGGTGAGCAGCGGGATGAGGTTGATCACCACCGCGTACATCGCCAGCGCCGACAAGGTGAGAGCCGCGGTCAGCAGAAGGAACGGCCTGCTGCGCACGGTGGCCGACACGTCGGCCCGGGCGGGGCGGGACCTGTCCGGCGCGGCTTCGGGCGGCGGGGGCCAGGGGCGCCGCAGGGCCAGCAGGTGCAGCGGGACGGTCACGACGGCCAGCACTGCGGCCAGTACGAGATAGACGCCGCGCCACGAAAGGTGGCTCGCCAGCATGGCGGTGAGTGGGGCGAAGACGGTACTGGCCAGGCCCGCGACCAGAGTGAGGGTGGTCAGAGCGCCGAGGTGGTGCGGCGCGTAGTAGCGGGTGAGCGCGGCGAAGGCGGGCTGGTACAGGACGGCGGATATCCCGACACCGGCCAGCAGCCAGGCCGCGGCGAACGTCCACAGGTTCGGTGCGGCGGCCACGGCCAGGACGGCGAGCACGGCCAGCGTCGAACCGCCGGTCATCAGGACGCGAGGGCCGTGCCGGTCCAGCGCGCGGCCGACCGGGATGCCGCCCAGCGCGGCCATGACCAGCGCGCCGGAGAACGCGGCGGTGATGGCCGCGGTGGACCAGCCGGTGTCGCGGGTGATGGCCTGGGAGAGGACGGGGAAGGCGTAGTAGAGCACGCCCCAGCTGGTGATCTCGGTGACGCAGAGGGCGAGCAGCGGAACGCGGGAAACCGCGGTGCCTGCGGAGGAGTTGTCCGGCGCAGGCTCGGGAGCGGGAGTGCCACGGCTCATCAGCTCGTCGTTACCCCGTTAGGCTTCGCCGTCATCCGCCTCACCAGAGTAGCCGTGCACGCGCCCGGTCGTGAATCCCAGGCCGGCGGGCGCGCCGATGCCGATGCCGACGGGTTCGGGGCCCGTAGATCCGCAGCACGAGCCGCCCTCGGGTTCGGACTGGACGACATAGGCAGGCGTCGCTTCGGCGGAGCAGGAACTTCCGCAGCCGGCGTCCTGGCCGGCGGCTCCCGGCAGCAGGTCCTCGGTGACCAGGCCGGTGGAGCAGACACCGGTCTCGGGCAGGTCGAGCTGGACGGAGTCGGCGGCTTCGCGGTCGCCCGCGAGCGCGGCGACGATGGAGCGGACCTGCTCGTACCCGGTGGCCATCAGGAACGTGGGTGCGCGACCGTAGCTCTTCATCCCGGCCAGGTAGAAGCCGGGCTCGGGGTGGGCGAGGTCGCGTTCGCCGTGGGGCGGCACGGTGCCGCAGCTGTGGAAGTTGGGGTCGATCATCGGAGCGAGCTTGACCGGAGCCTCGGTGGCGGGGTCGAGGTCGACCCTCACCTCGCGCAGCATGGCCAGGTCGGGCCGGAATCCGGTGGCGGCGACCACGATGTCGGCCGGCAGGACGCGGGAGCCGTCCGGGGTCTGGCCGGTGATCTGCACCGAACCGGTAGAGGCTCGATCGTCCCGCACCGCCAGGCCGGTGACGGTGAAGCTGCGGACCAGGTCGATCTCACCCTTGTCCACGGCCGCCTTCAGGCGGGTGCCGAGCGCGCCGCGGGCAGGAAGCCCGTCGGCGTCGCCGCCGCCGTAGAGCCGTGCCACCGACGCGCCGCGCACCGCCCACGTGATGCGGGTGGCGGGCTCGTACTTGGCGAGTTCGGCCAGGGCGAGCAGGGTGTTGGCGGCCGAGTGCCCCATCCCGACCACCAGGGTGTGACGGCCGGCGAAGCGTGCACGGTCGCGGCCCAGCACGTCCGGAAGCGGGCCCGCGATGTGGTCGGCGGCCTGGTCCTCACCAGGGGCGGGCAGGCCGGAGTGGCCGAGCGGGTTGCTGCGGCCCCAACTGCCGGACGCGTCGATGACCGCTCGGGCGGCGATGTCTGCCACGGCACTGTCCGGGCCGACCGCGCGGACCAGCAGCGGACGCTCCTCACGCCCGACCGTGCGGGTCACGTCCACACCCTGCCGGGTCACTGCCACCACGCGGGCGCCGGTGCGGATCCGTCCAGCCAGCGCGGGCACCCGCGCGAGCGGAGCCAGGTAGTCACGGACGAGTTCGGCGCCGGTCGGCAGCGCCTCGGCGTCGGGCAGCCGCCACCCGGTCGGCTCCAGCAGCCGCCTGGCGGCGGCGTCGGTGTCGTACCGCCAGGGCGAGAACAGCCGGACGTGCCCCCACTCCGAAATCGCCGCCCCCACCTCCTCCCCTGCTTCCAGGACGAGGAAGTCCAGGCCGCGCTCGGCCAGATGCGCGGCGGCCGCAAGCCCGACCGGTCCTGCGCCGATCACCACGACCGGAAGGCCGTCCTGGCGCCCGTCCTCGACGCAGCCGCAGCCGGCGTCGGTCTTGGCCTGCTGGACGGTGACGTCCGGGTTCACGGCCCGCTCCTCCTCGGTGCAGCAGGCGCTGACACCACAGCAGCCGCTTGCACCAGCGGAGGCGTCCGGGGACGCGGCGGGCTCCGGTCGTCCGCTCTCGTCGGTCACGATGACTCCTTGTCCGTCGGGTGATGGATGTCAGCGCTGAAGAGGAGGTCAGAGGCGGGCACGGTAGGCGGCGACGATCCGGCTGAGCAGCACCCTCATCCCCGGCCCCTGTTTAGATGTCTGTCTAAGTAGGGCCAGTTTGCGTCTCTGAATAGATGGATGTCAAATTAGAGGCATGTCCAAGTCGCTGGAGCTTGAGGACGTCACGGCCCCCGTCTGCTGTGCGCCCTTGAGCGGCCCGGCGTTGAGGGAGGCCGAGGCGGCCGAACTGGCCAAGGTGTTCAAGGCGCTGTCCGACCCGGTGCGGCTGCGCCTGCTGAACATGATCGCTTCGGTCGAGGGCGGCGAGGCGTGCGTATGCGATCTGACCGGTGCGTTCGAACTCACCGCGCCGACCATCTCCCACCACCTGAAGGTGCTGCGCCAGGCCGGGCTCATCGAAGGTGAACGTCGCGGCACGTGGGTGTACTACCGGGCGGTGCCGGACAGGCTGACCCGACTGTCGGGCCTGTTCGCATTGCCGGCCCTGACATCGCCCTAACCCGCGCCCACTCCCCCACGTCCCGACCAGACGGGCTGCGGACCGGGCGGTACCACCGCCCCGGACAGACGGCCGGACAGGTCGGCGCCTGGTCCTGCGTCCTCACTCCTCCGGCCGCAGCTCGCTCACAAGGTTCTCGACGCGCTTGCGGATCTCGTCGCGGATCGGACGGACGGCGTCGACGCCCTGCCCGGCGGGGTCGTCGAGGGCCCAGTCCAGGTAGCGCTTGCCTGGAAAGACCGGGCAGGTGTCGCCGCACCCCATGGTGATGACCACGTCCGACGCCTGGACGGCGCCCGTGGTCAGCACCTTGGGGATCTCGGCGGAGATGTCGATGCCCTCCTCGGCCATCGCCTCGACGACCGCCGGATTGACCTGGTCGGCAGGCGCGGACCCGGCCGAGCGGACTTCGACCTCATCACCGGCCAGGTAGGTGAGGTACGCGGCGGCCATCTGGGAGCGTCCGGCGTTGTGCACGCAGACGAACAGGACACTGGGCTTGCCAGAGCGAGAGGGGTCGGGCATCGGGTTTCCTCCGTTGGTCGAAGCCATAATGGCCGAGGTCGGCGGCTCCGCAACAGAGCCCGGCATGGGAGCCAATGCGCGGGAACGGCACAATGGCGTCGTTGGGGACGCCCGAGCAGGGCACCCGCACGGAGGAGGAGACGTGGGCGTGGAGACCCGGCACCGGCTTCTGCCGGTCCTTGCCGAGCGGGCCATCGCAGGCAGCAGGCCGGGCGCCCGGGACGACGGGCACCGCGTGGCGCTGGCCATCGAAGGCGGCGGGATGCGCGGCACCGTCTCGGCGGGCATGGCACTGGCGATCCACGAGCTCGGACTTCTGCCGCTGTTCGACGCGGTCTACGGCTCGTCAGCGGGAGCGATCTCCGCGGCGTGGCTCCTCAGCTCCACCCCCGAGGGAGTGCGCGGCTGGACCGACCCGGTCTTCGCCCGGACCCTGATCCGCAAGCGCAATCTCCTGCGGGGCCGTCCGATCGTGGACGTCGAGCAGCTCGTCGAAGAGGTCTACATCCGCCGGTTCCCGCTCGACTACGCCTCGGTGCTGGCCAGTCCCATCGAGTTCCATCCCCTGGCCACCGACATCGTCACCGGCGGCCCGGTGGACCTGCACGACGCCCTCGTCGACGAGCGCGCGCTGCGACTGGCGCTGCGAGCCAGCGCGGCACTGCCCCTGCTCTCCGGACGGCCGGTCGCCGTCGGGCCCGGGCTCTACTACGACGCCGGCGTCGCCGAGGCGATCCCCTTCCGCCAGGCACTGCGGGACGGAGCGACCCACGTGCTGGTCCTTCGGTCGCGCAGACTGAGCGACCGGGCACCGGAACGCCCGACCCCGTCGTTCGGCTCCCGGCTGCTCGCCGACGTCGGGCTGCGCCGCTACACGGCCGAGCTGAAGGCCACCTTCCTCGCCCGGGACGCCCGGCTCGCCGAAGCCGACCTGCTGCTCGCCCAGCACGACGCCGACCAGGACCATGACGGGCCCGCCGTGCTGTCGATCCGCCCTCCGGAAGACTCACCGCGCATCAGCCGCCTGGAGTCCGACGGCGCCTTGCTCCATGCAGCCTTCGAAGCGGGCCGTGCCGCCGCGACCACACGTCTCGCCGAAGCCGTCCACTGCCCCGGCGGCGGAGACTAAGCCCAGGTCGAGGGTCCGGCCGCCGGACAACGATCCCGGTCAACGCCCCGCCAGGATCACCTGCCCACGGTGACCTGGGCGGCCTCGACCTCGTCGCTGGCCTTCATGGAGAGCGTCGTGCCGCCGGCGAGCGCCAGGCTCAGCGCCACCGCGGCCCAGCCGAGTGCGGGCCGCCACCGCGGCCTGCGGGCGGCCCTCGGCTCGATCGCGCTGACACGTTCACCGACCGCGATGCGCTTCCTGACGGCCACCCAGGACGCCGCGTCTTCATCGTCCAGCCCGCACGCCAGGACGAAGGCGACCAGCAGCTCCTCGCGCGGCAGGCTCTCGCGGCCGAGCGCGGTGGACGCGGTCGAGTAGGGCAGCACTCGACCGGCTTCGGCGGCCCGACGCTCCAGTTGCCGGTAGCTGAGGCCCGACCAGGCCTTGAGCCGGCGCATCGCAGCGATGAACTCGGCCTCGTCGGTGGCCACGTCCGGTGACGGTGGCGGTGCGCTCACGATCTCACCCCGATGCTCGTTGATCGACCCACTATGCCCCAGCCTGAACAGGCCGTACAGCATCTCGCACAAGCTCGAACGGCACGACCTCTTGATCACCGCGGCCCGCCGCGGCCAGCCTCTGGCGCATCCCCCGCACGACACTGCCCTGGAGGACGCATGCAACGGATCAATCCGCTCCCCTTCGCCCTGGCGCTCACGACCACGCTGGCCGTGGCGGGCTGCGGCGGCGACGCCATGGGGGTGCCGAGGGCCGCCCGAAGCGCGGCCGAGCCCGTCGACCGTTCGATCGCCCGGTACCTCGACCGCGCGCTGCCCGAAGGACCGGGCGGCACGGTGGTCGCCGCCCGCGGCGCCGAGCTCGCGCACTGCAAGGGCTTCGGCCTGGCGGACCGGGCGGCCGGGACCCCTGCCACCTGCGACACCGTGTACGACGTCATGTCGATCACCAAGCAGTTCACCGCAGCCGCGATCATGAAGCTGGAGATGATGGGGAAGCTCCGGACGATCGACCGGATCAGCACGATCCTCGGCCCGGTGCCCGCGGACAAACGCGGCATCACCCTGCATCACCTGCTGGCGCACACGGCCGGGCTGGCCGAGGGGCTTGGTGACGACTACGAACGCGTCTCCCGCGACGAAATGCTGGACAAGGCGCTGAAATCCAAGCTGGTCTCCCGCCCCGGCACGGAATTCCACTACTCGAACACGGGCTTCAGTGTGCTCGCCGCCATCGTCGAGAAGGTGTCAGGGACCAGCTACGAGCGGTTCCTGGCCACGCACCTGTTCGCACCGGCGGGGATGACCCACACGGGCTATGTGCTGCCGAACTTCTCCCGCGCGGAGGTGGCCGTCGAGTACGACGAGAACGGCGTGAGCCAGGGCCGTCCGTCCGACCACCCCTGGGCCTCCGACGGACCGTACTGGTACTTGCGCGGCAACGGCGGCATGCTGTCCACCGGCCGTGACATGTTCAAATGGCACCGCGCGCTGCTCGGCGACGCGATCCTCAGCGCCACCGCCAAGGCCAAGATGTTCGAGCCCCACGCACGGATCCCCGGTACCGAGGCCGCCTACGGATACGGCTGGGGCGTCCTGCACACCAAGGACGGCCGGGTCGCCTGGCACAACGGCGGCAACGACTGGTCCTTCGCCAGCTACAGCCGGATCCTGCGCGACGGCACCATGATCTATTGGGTCACCAACCAGGCGTCCCGAGCAGATGAATGGAACCTTCAGGAACACGAACTGGAAATCAACCAGGCCCTGGCCGACCACGCCCGCGACACCGACTAGAAGCCGACGGAAGAGAAGCTCGCCCAGTTGCCCAGGCGTTGCGGACCATCTCATAGCTCGTCAGTGCGTAGACGTCGTTCGCCGGAAGGCGCACGACGCCTCAGAGGTCGCGCAGCGCCGCGAAGGATGGGGAGGGGTCGGCGAGCCCGCGCTCTTCGATGACCCGGTGAAGCGGCCGGTTTCACATCGCGGAACACATTCTTGACATGACTGCTCATGAACGCGATGCGTGGCCTGAGGTCGGTGAGACGATGCGGCGGATGACGGAGACGGCTCGGGCCAGGTGGGGCTCCGTGCGGTCGGTCCGGTGCGCGAGCGCGAGGTCGACGTGCACCGCGGGCCGTGCCAGCGGCCGGAAGACGACGCCGTCGAGGCCCAGGGCCGTCACCGGCTCGGGCACGACCGCCACGCCGAGACCGCCCGCGACAAGGGTGATCAGAGTGGAGGTCTCGCCGACCTCGTGGCGGATCCGGGGCTCGACGCCGGCGCCGCGGAAGAGCCCGAGCACCACGTCGTACATCACCGAGCGGCGGTCCGCGGAGTGCACGATCAGGTCGGCGCCCGCCATGTCGGCGACCCCCGTCTCCCGAAGGGCGGCCAGGGGATGATCGGCGGGAACGGCGACGACCAGCCGGTCCCGCCGCAGCGGCAGGACCGTGAGCGAGAGATCGGCGATCGGCGGCCGCAGCAGCGCCAGGTCGATCGCGCCGGTCCGCAGTGCCGCGGCCTGGTCGGGGACCAGCATCTCGCCGCGGAAGGAGAAGTCGACCCCGGGCAACTCCAGGGAGAGTCCGCGGGAGAGCGCGGGCAGCAGGCTGTAGGTGGCCGATCCCACGCAGCCGATCGCGAGATGGCCGACCGAGCCGGCCGCGACCCGGCGGGCCTCGTGTGCGGCCTCGGCCACCTCACCCAATATCTTCCGGGCCCGCGCCAGGTAGCCGCGGCCCGCGTCGGTGAGCTCGACCCGGCGGGTGGTCCGGTGCAGCAGTTCCACACCGAGGTCGCCCTCCATCTGGCGGATCGCCTGCGACAGCGGCGGCTGGGCCATGTTGAGCCGCTCGGCGGCGCGTCCGAAGTGGAGCTCCTCGGCGACGGCGACGAAGTACCGGAGGTGCCGTAGATCCATACTGCTCGCGTCTCAATAAGCGCGAATATTGATACTTCACTGTATCAAGGCAGGCCGCTTAGCCTCGACGCCATGAGCTCCTATCTGTACTCGGCCGTCCGGACCCCGTTCGGACGGTTCAACGGCGCCCTGTCGGGCGTCCGGCCGGACGACCTCGCGGCAGACGTGATCACCGCGCTGCTGGACAGGGCGCCCCGGCTGGACCCGGCCGCGGTCGGCGAGGTCGTCTGGGGCAACGCGAACGGTGCGGGCGAGGAGAACCGCAACGTCGGCAGGATGGCCGCGCTGCTCGCCGGGCTGCCGACCAGCGTGCCGGGCACCACCGTCAACCGGCTGTGCGGCTCCAGCCTCGACGCCGCGATGAGCGCCTCCCGGACGATCGAGTCGGGGGACGCCGACGTGGTGGTGGCCGGCGGAGTCGAGTCGATGACCCGGGCGCCGTGGGTGCTGCCGAAGCCGGCCAGGGGCTTCCCGCCCGGGGATCTCGCCGCCGTGTCGACCACGCTCGGCTGGCGGCTGGTGAACCCGCGCATGCCGCGGGAGTGGACCGTCTCGCTCGGCGAGGCCAACGAGCTGCTCCGGGAGAAGCACGCCGTCAGCCGGGAGCGCCAGGACGCGTTCGCGCTGCGCTCCCACCGGCTCGCGGCGGCCGCCTGGAACGAGGGCTTCTACGACGACCTCGTCGTGCCCGCCGGGGAACTGGAGCGCGACGAGGGCGTCCGCGCCGACACCTCGCCGGAGAAACTGGCCGGGCTCAAGCCGAGCTTCCGCGCGGACGGCACCATCACCGCCGGCAACGCCTCGCCGCTGAGCGACGGCGCCGCCGCCCTGCTGCTCGGCTCGGCCGCCGCCGCAGAGCTGATCGGCCTCGACCCCCTCTGCCGCATCGCCGGACGCGGCGCGTTCGCGCTCGACCCGCAGGACTTCGGCTACGCTCCGGTCGAGGCGGCCGACCGCGCCCTGGCGCGGGCCGGGATCGGCTGGGACCGGGTCGGTGCGGTCGAGCTCAACGAGGCCTTCGCCGTGCAGTCCCTCGTCTGCGTGGACGCCTGGGGCATCGATCCGGAGATCGTCAACACCAGGGGCGGCGCGATAGCGATCGGCCACCCGCTCGGCGCCAGCGGCGCCCGCGTCCTCGGCACTCTCGCGAAGGTGCTCCGCGAGCGCCGCGAACGCTGGGGCGTCGCCGCGATCTGCATCGGCGTCGGGCAGGGACTGGCCGTCGTCCTGGAGAACACGGACCTGCGCGGCGCGGGGGCCGGAGCATGAGCCGGACGGAGATCTTCGAAAGCGTCGACGAGGCCGTCCGCGGGATCGAGGACGGCAGCACCGTCCTGGTCGGCGGCTTCGGCTTCGCGGGAATGCCCTTCGACCTCGTCGACGGGCTGATCCGGCAGGGCGCGAAGGACCTCACCATCGTGTCCAACAACGCCGGCAACGGCGACGTCGGGCTCGCCGCCCTGCTCAAGGCCGGGCGCGTGCGCAAGGTGATCTGCTCGTTCCCCCGGCAGAGCGACTCCCACGTCTTCGACGGGCTGTACCGGGCCGGGAAGATCGAACTGGAGGTCGTGCCGCAGGGCAACCTCGCCGAACGGATGCGCGCGGCCGGCGCGGGCATCGGCGCCTTCTACTGTCCGACCGGCGCCGGCACCCCTCTGGCCGAGGGCAAGGAGACCCGGACGATCGACGGGCGCGTCCACGTCCTGGAGTACCCGATCAAGGGCGACGTGGCGCTGATCAGCGCCCACCGCGCCGACACGATGGGCAACCTCGTCTACCGGAAGACCGCCCGGAACTTCGGCCCCGTCATGGCGGCGGCCGCGACCACCACGATCGTTCAGGTGTCCGGTGTCGTTCCCGCCGGCGACATCGACCCGGAGACGGTCATCACGCCCGGAATCTACGTCGACCGCGTCGTGCCGGTCGAGCAACGGCACTACACCGTCCAAGGAGCACGCTGACCATGCCCTCCACCACGGGCCCCCTCTCCCCCGACGAGCTGGCCGAGATCGTCGCCCGCGACATCCCGGCCGGCTCGTACGTCAACCTCGGCATCGGCCGGCCGACCAAGGTCGCCGACCATCTCCCCGAGGGCGCGGGCATCGTGCTCCACACCGAGAACGGCATGCTCAACATGGGCCCCGCCGCCGTCGGCGAGGAGATCGACCCCGATCTCACGAACGCCGGCAAGGTCCCGGTGACCGAACTGCCCGGAGCGTCGTACTTCCACCATGCCGACTCCTTCGCCATGATGCGCGGCGGCCACCTCGACGTGTGCGTGCTGGGCGCCTTCCAGGTCTCGGCCACCGGGGACCTCGCCAACTGGCACACCGGGGCCGCCGACGCCATCCCGGCCGTCGGCGGCGCGATGGACCTCGCCATCGGCGCCAAGCAGGTCTTCGTGATGATGACCCTCTTCGACAAGCAGGGCCGCTCCAAGCTGGTGCCCGCCTGCACCTACCCGCTGACCGGCACCGGCTGCGTCAGCAGGGTCTACACCGACGTCGCCGTCATCGACGTCGGTCCGGACGGGGCGGCGGTCCGCGAGACCTTCGGTGTCACGGTCGACGAACTGCGCGACCGGCTCCCCGTCCCCCTCACGACCGTCTGACGCCGGTCGCCGTGGGCGTGCCCGCCTTCGCCGAGGCCAGGGGCGCGCAACCCGTTACCCCTCAAGGTCGGCGAGGAGGTCGTCCAGAGCCTGGGTGAGGGCTTTGGAGTTGTCAGGGGTGAACCAGGTGGTGCGAATACGCTCGTTGTTCCCTTTCGGGGTCTCGTGATCGGCCGCGAGTTGCCGCAGGGTCCGGGTCTTGTCGCTCAGGGCTCGGCCGACCTCCTGGAAGAGGCTGCGGACGTAGCTGTCCGCGTCGTCGGCGGCGATGCCGTGGCCGGCGGCCCAGGAGGTGAGCGCGGCGAGGTAGGAGTAGTGGGTGGTGAGCGTCCCCGTCAGTGCGGAGAAGACGTCGAAGGCCATCTCGTCCGCGACCGGGAGCACCCCGCCCAGTCGCTCGAAGAGAGAATCCGCCACCGGGTGGGACGGGCAGGTCACCGTGACGGAGCGGCGTTCGCGTATGGCGGGCAGTGGGATGGCCCGAACGATCTGGGCGTCCGTGGCCAGCGTCCTGCGAAGGTCGTCGTTGCCGACGCCCGCCATCACGTTGATCACGATCTTGTCGTCGGCCACCGTCACGCCGGCGAGCGCCTCGTGGCGGTCCTGGCGGCGTACGGCGATGATCACGATCTCCGAGTGGTCCACGACCGCCTGGTTGTCGGGGCACACCCGGACGCTTTCGTAGCGCTCGGATAGCTCCCCAGCCGTGCGGGCTCCGCGAGGGGAGAGGAACACCTGGGGCGCATCGTCGCCCCGGTAGTACAGGCCGTCCACGATGGCTCGGCCGATCTCCCCCACCCCGATGATGCCGATGCGCTTCACTGTGCCTTCCTCCATGGTCGTCGTGGTCGTGGCGATTACTGGAGGCGACCAAGACGGCACCCATGCTGTGTGAGCCGGGCCGACAGCTCCCGGACCTGTTCGGGACGAGGATTGGCGCCGGTCAGCACCGTCGCCAGGCGATCGCCGGGGACCGTGCCCTCGGCGATCGCCGCCAGGCCCGCCGCGCCCGCCGGTTCCAGGACGATGCCTAGCGTGCGCGCCGCCAGTTCCATGGCGGCGGCGATGGCCTCGTCCGTCACCAGAACCATCTCGTCCACCAGGACGCGGGCCCGCCGCACCGAGGCCTCCGTCGGGCGACGCACCGCGATGCCGTCGGCGAAGGTGCGAACGCGTCCGGCAGGGACCGCGCGGCCGGCGCGCAGGCTTTCCGCCATCGAGGGGGCGCCTTCGGCGTTGACCCCCACGATCCGGGTGCCGGGAGCGCGCTCCTTCATCCAGCGCGCCACGCCGTTGATCAGTGCGCCGTCGCCGACCGGGAGCACGACGGCGTCGAAGCACGCCCCGGCCGGCGCGCCGCGGGTCAGCTCGGCTCCGATCGTGCCGGCGCCTTCGGCGATGGCCGCCTGGACGCCGTCCTGCAGGTGGACGCGGTCGGGATGGCGCTCGGCGTGGGCGGCCGCGGCCTCTCGCGCCGACGAGCCGTCCGGTCCCGCCGCGATGACGCGGGCGCCGAACGTCTCCATCCGCTCGCGCTTGCCGGGATTGACGGTCTCGGGCACGAACACCTCGACCGGCATCCCGCGTGCTCGTCCGGCGTAGGCGACGGCCTGCCCGAAGTTGCCCGAGCTGGCGCACACCACCGGCGTGCCGGGGGCGAGCGTGCTCAGCATCAGATCGGCGCCCCGGCCCTTGAAGCTGCGCACCGGGTTGGCCGTCTCCAGTTTCACCGTCACCGCGCGGCCGCCCAGCGCCCGGCACAGCTGCTCGTCCAGGTACTGCGGGGTGTCGAGGAACACCGGATCGATCACCCGTAGGGCCTGCTCGATCCGCGCCACGTCCAGGTCCATGCGCGCCACCTTCCGCCGAGGCTTCCGACCCGGCCGACGCTAACCGAGCTCCCGATCGACGCGATTGAGAATTCTCGCGCCACGGCGCAATAATCTTGCGTGCCCGAATCGCCGCCACCTCGCCTGGACGAGATCGACGCCCTGCTGCTGGACCTCCTCCAGCACGACGCCGGGCGCACCCTGCACGACCTCGGGGAACAGGTCGGGCTCTCACCGAGCGCCGTCCAGCGGCGGATCGCCCGCTACCGCGAGCACGGGCTCATCGCCAGGCAGGTCGCCGTCCTCGATCCGCACCGCTTCGGTCCCACCGTCCTGGCCACGGTCCTGGTGACCCTGGTCCGGGAATCGTTCGAGCACCACCGGGCCTTCGCCGAACGGATGCGCTCAGAGCCCCAGGTCCAGCAGTGCTACCGCGTCGCGGGGCCGTGGGACTACGTGGTCGTGCTGGCCGCGCGGAGCATGCGCGACTGCAGTCGGCTCGGTGACCGCCTGTTGAAGGCGGACGACAACATCCAGCGCTACGAGACCCTGGTCGTCTTCGACACCATCAAGTCCGGCCTGGCTCTCCCACTTCCCGCTCGATCGCAGGACGGGCGGCCACCGGCCAGGGGAAGACCTGACGAGTGACAGTGCGTCACCGTCACCGGCTACGGCGGGGTGAACCACACAGCGGTGCGACGGGGTGGGTGAGCGCAGCCTGGGGAAGATGCCGCCGCATTTCATCGTGCCGCACTCCCCCTGCGCCAGGAGTGCGGCACGGGCCGATCAACCAGTGCCGAGGCGCATCTTGGTGAGGCGGATGGTGCCGTCCTCGCCGGGGATGGGGGCCGGCTGGTATCCCTCGCTCCGGTAGAGCGCGATGTTGTTCCGGCTGCCTGCCCCCGTGGACAGCACGATGCTGCGGCAGGCCTGGTCGGCGGCGGCCTCCGCCTCATGGAGCAGCCAGCGCCCCAGGCCGCGCCCCCGCAGGTCGGGAACGACGCCGAGCCTTCCCACGTGCCACTCGGCGTCCTCGCGGCGGGTCCGCACCATGCCGAGGAGCCGGCCGTCCCGCCACAGCCCGATCGCGTCCCAGGACGCGAGCCAGTCACGAACCTGCTCCACGGACTCGTGCAGCGCCGGGACGGTCAGGGGGTCGTTGGCGAGGGCCTCGTCCACCCAGCAGCACCGCTGCAGGACGGTCACCTCGGGGGCATCGTCCGGCGTCAACCGCCGCAGGTAGGACCCCGGTTCGGGCCCGGCCGCCGATGCGGGCCGCTCTCGCTCTCGCATCGGCCGGAGCGCGTGCGCGACCCGGACCAGTTCCTCCAGGAGATCGATCGCGGCCTCCCCGGCAGCGGCGGCGGGCCGCACCTCCCCGTCGTGCACGGCGTCGGCGATGCGGAGCGCGACCGTGGATCCCAGCGGTACCAGGCGCAGCGTGGTCACCACTTGCTTGGCGTGCTGCACGGCCCTCGTGCCCGCCGAGGTGTTGCCGTAGCTGACGAAACCGACCGGTTTCCACGCCCACTCGCGGGAGAGGTAGTCCAGCGCGTTCTTCAGGGACGCCGGCATCCCGTAGTTGTACTCCGGCGTCACGACGATGAGGCCGTCCGCGGCGTCCACGATCGCGCTCCACCTGCGCGTGTGCTCGTTGCGATACGCGCCCGACGACGGATGGTCCTCCTCGTCGAGGAACGGGAGGTCGAGGTCGGAGAGGGCCAGCGGCACCAGCTCGGCGCCGAGTTCGGCGGCGCGGGGCGTGATCGTCTCGGTCAGCCATGCCCCCACCGCGGGGCCGAGGGCGCCGGGGCGGGTGCTGCACACCAGAACGAGGAGGCGCACCTGTTTCGTTGACATGTAAATGAACTTAGGCGATAGGTTGTTTACATGTCAAAGAGACCGTCGGACGAGCCCGTGCGCTGGCTGACCCCGGACGAGGAACGGGCGTGGCGGGCCTTCCGCCGCATGGTGATCGCCGTCCAGACCGGCACCGCCCGCGACCTCTCCCAGGTCGGCCTCTCCGAGCCCGACTACGAGGTGCTCAGCACGCTGTCGGAACGGCCGGACCACGCCGGCACCCTGCATGAGCAGGCCGCGAAGATGGGCTGGTCGCGCAGCCGGCTCTCCCGGCACGCCACCCGCATGGAGGCGCGCGGCCTCATCCGCCGCGCACCCGACCCGGCCGACGGAAGGGGCTGCCTCCTGGTCCTCACCGAACACGGCCTGGACACCCTGACGGACGCCGCCCCCGCCCACCTGGAATCAGTGCGCCACCACTTCATCGACCGCCTGGCACCGGAAGACCTCACCGCCCTGGAACACATCGCCGGGAAGGTGGAGGCCCCAGACGAGGCGCACCGACCACCTAGGTCCTGACGTCGCCTCGGCGGCGGTGCGAGCACTGCTGATCACGTGAGGGTCGCGGTCGGTGCGGCTGCCCCCTGGTTGGACGGTCGCTCTCACCGTCCCTCCCTAGGTCCGCGGACCGGCCTCCAGTAGATCGGCGAGCTCACCGAACCCGCGCACGACCAGGTCGCTTTCCACGTCGTCCGCCCGGTCGGCGGTGAGAGAGGGCCCCTTCTCCAGTGGACGCTCCAGGAAGGCGGCGGCGAGCCCGGCTCCCCTGGCGCCGTCGATGTCCCACTTGTGCGCGGCGACCATCAGCACCTCCGCCGGTTCCACGTCCAGCAGCCGCACTGCTGTCAGGTACGCCTCCGGCTCGGGCTTGTACGTGCGGGCGAGCTCCGCTGACAGGACGCAGTCGAACGGCAGCCCCGCCCCCTTGATCAGGTGCGTCAGCAGGGCGAACCCGCCGTTGGACAGCGCCGCCACCACATACCTCTCCCGCAGCCGTGCCAGGCCGTCCACCGAGTCGTCCCACGCGGGCAGGCGATGCCAGGCCCGGACGAGCCGCCGCCGCGCGGTCTCGTCGAAGGCGTCCGCAACGCCGTGCAGCTCCAGCAGCTCGTCGAGCGACTCCCGGTGCAGCGTGTCGAGGTACGCCCACTCCCGTTCCCCGCTGCTGACCCGCTGCATGGACGGGAGGTACCGCTCGCGCCAATCGTCGGCGAAGGCCTCGCTCTCCAACGCGACACCGCGCTCCGCAGCGATCACTGCCACCTGGCCGGCGACCCCTGTCCGCCAGTCGACGGTCGTCCCGAAGATGTCGCAGGCCACTACCCGGATCGCCCTAACGTCGAAGCCCATTGGTACTCCCTCGCCCAAGAGCGCCCGGATGGTGCCCTACCCCAGTCCTAACATGCCGTCCTGGGCGGCCGGTTTTAGCAGCGCCTCACATCTCCCCCGGACGTGACAGACCCCGCTCTCGCCCGAGGACGGGAGCGGGGTCTGTGGTGAGGCTAGGAGGGGGTCACCTGGACGGACTGATCAGCCGAGGGGCTTCGGGGCGCCCTTCTTGCCGGCGCCGTGGCCCCAGGACAGGATCTCGTACTTGACGCCCTTCAGGTGGCCCGCCGAGGTACCCGTGTTGTACTTGCTCTTCGGCTTCTTGCCGTCGACCAGGTGGCGGAAGGTGTAGGTGTCGAGGTCGAGCATCACGCCGCGGTGCGACGGCTCGCCCGGCCCGCGGTCCCCGACGAAGCCGGTGACGCTGCGCCCCTTGTAGGTGACCTTCACCTTGGTGTGCAGAGGCCAGCTCGGGCTGGCGAACAGGCCCTTCTGCATCGGCTTGCCGCCCGCCGGGGCGCCCGTGTCGCCGTTCACGCCCGAGCCGTCGTCCCAGAAGTAGGACGCGGTGGTGCTGCCCGCCAGGACGGCGTGGCGCTTCGGAGCGACCTTGCCGGCGGTGTGGCGGGGGACCTTCGCGTCGCGCTTCCCGGTGACCTTCTTCCCGGTGACCTTCTTCCCGGCCACCTGCTGCTCGATCACCTGCTGCCCGGTGACCTGATGGCCGGTGACCTGCCGCCCCGTGGCCTTGTGCCCGGTGACCTGCTGCCCCATGGCCTTCTGCCCGGTGACCTGCTGCGCGGTGACCTTGTGCGCCGTCGGCTCGTCCGCCGCGGCCTCATGGGCGGTCCCGGCCGCCACGCCCGCGACCAGCATGCCCGCGAGGGCGGTACCGATGAGGGCCTTGTCGAGGACTCGCTGCTGCATGTTCATCCTTTGCTCGGTGGTCCGGGCGCCGGGTCACGCCTTCGGCGTAAGGCCCGCCGTTCGGGCATGACGGATCCGGCGCACGGCACGTGGGCGTGCTCGCGACGTGGGTGTGATTGCGCGGGGGAGGGAGAAGGGGGGAAGCACCACTGGACGGTGCGGGGCGAGGGGCCGCTGAGCGGCCCCGGCTTACCGGTACTGGGGGTAGCCGTAGCCGGCGACGGTGGACGTGTCGCGGACCTTCTTCTTCACCGCGTCACCGGTGTTGCCCTCGATGGTGTTGATGGTGCCGTCGTGGTTGTCCTTGACGACGATTCCGACGTGCTCGACACCCTTGATGCCGCCGCCGTTCCAGGCGAAGAAGACCACGGCGCCGGGCTTCGGGGTCTGGCCGAAGCGGCCGGTCTTCTTGAACCACTTGGCGTGGCTGACGGTGTAGGCGTCGGCGCCCATGCCCTTGGTGCCGGTGTGCTGGCCCAGCCAGGACACGAACATGTCGCACCAAGACTGGCCCTTGTAGACCGAGGCGCTCTTGGAACCGATGCGGTGGGCGTTCTGCTCGCCCAGGGGCGAGCCGACGTACCAGTCGTTGAACTTGCTGTTGCCCGAGGCGTCCTCGTGGGTGCCGACCTGCGTGCGGGCGAGCTTGATGACGTCCTGCGCGGAGGCGCCGGCGTTGGCGCTCTGGCCTGCGGTCTTGGCGCCGTTGGTGCCGGCCTGGGGCGCGGCGGCGACCTGCACGGTGTTCGCGGGCTTGGTGTCCGCCTGGGCGGACGGGGCCAGGGAGGCGAGGCCGAACGCGCTCGCCAGGGAGAGGACGGCTCCGGCGGCGACGCGGGTGCCCATGCGCTTGGTCAGGTCGAAGGTACGAGCGGTCATGCGAAGGTTCTCCTGAGGTCTTCCAGTCCGCCTACCGGGTTAGCTGTCGGGTTCGGGCATGGAAGTAGCCCTACCGCGGCCCCGCGCATGGCGGGAGTGCGGATTCACCCCGGTGTTTCGGTGGGTCCCCGGCTCCGCTGGCCGTGATCGGCGCTCTGCGGACTCGGCGGCGGACGTGCCTTGATCGGCCGTCCTGATGATCAGGGACTCGACGCGCCCTTCATGATCTGGTCGGGCGCTCCGGACGGGCTTCCCCGTCGGTCACACACCCACAACAGGTTCAAGCGGGCCCATATTTCGTCAAGCACACCCCAAAGACCCTGCTGACCTGTAAAGCCTCCCCAAAACTCCCTCAACGTAGGGGCTGCGGTCCAGTCAAACCGAACCAAGATTTTTTGTCCGCCCCTCCCCCCAGAGGAAGACGATCACACCCGAGCGCTCCCCCGTTGCCTTTAATTCGTGTGTATTACATGGCCAGTCGCCTTGAAGGTACGGATCTGAGCTGACCGAGCGCCGACCGCCGAGCGCGGAGGCAGATCACGGAACTCTTCCACCTCATAGTCGCGCCGGAGCAGAACTCGGGTGAGCGTTCCTGCTGGAGCGTCGGCGCGGCGAGTCGGCCCTCATCAACTCACTCCTCAGCGTGGCGAGCGACACGGCTCCGACGAGGACCGTCCCGTCCGGAAACCGGAAGACCGGCACTCGCGGGTCGGACGCGCGAGCGGATCGCGCCGGTTCCGCGCGGGGCCGCTCGCCGTCTTTCCCGCCGTCCCACCTGACGCCGGCCGCGGACGCCAAGCCCCGCAGCACGTTCGCGTCGCCGAGGTCCAGACCGTCACTGAAGTAGGCGCGGTACAGGCGGGCGGTCATGTCCTCGGCGGCGCCGTGCGCGGCCGCCAGCGCGATGAGCCGGTGGGCGTCGGCGGTGGGGGCGGGCACGATCCGGTCAAGGTTCACCGCCAGGCCGTCGGCCGCCGCCGCCCGCGCAACCTGCTCGACCCGCGCGGCGGGCACGAGATGGAGATGTCCACGGCTCGGCGGCGGTTCCTCTGGCGAGACCGCGGTCCGGTACGGCCTGAAGACGACCTCCAGTTCGCCGCCACCCGCACGGTGCTCCTCGGCGGCCCGCTGGAAGCGGACGTAGCCGAGCGCCGACCAGACGCAGGCGATGTCGTGGGTGAACTCAACTTTCATGGGTTCGTCCTTCAATGGCGGCACGGATCGTTCCGTGCCGCCTCAGCATGCCCGCCGCCGTTCCCCTCGTCAATACGGAACGTTCCGTGCCGCCTGAAGGCTATGCTGTCCTCATGTCACCCAGACGTCCTGAGCGCCGAAGTGAAGAGGCCGCCAACGCCGTCATCAAGGCCGCCATGGACCTCTGCGAGGAGGTCGGGTACCGCAAGGTCAGCATCGAGGGCATCGCCGCCCGCGCCGGCGTCGGAAAGAACACGATCTACCGCTGGTGGCCGTCCAAGGCCGCCGTGCTGCTGGACGGCCTCCTGTCCACATGGAAGATGGACGCGACCTTCCCCGACACCGGGGACTTCGTCGCAGATATCAAGGCACAGATGGCGGCGGCCTCTCGCATCCTCGGCGACCCGCACGTCTTCCCGCACTACCGCGCACTGATCGGCGAAGCCCAACACGACCCGGACCTCCACCAGGCCTTGTGGGACAACTTCATCGGTCACCTGGCGGGCGCCGCCGCCGAACGCATCCGGGCAGCGCAGCGCAAAGGCCAGGTCCGTTCCGACGCCGACCCGGTCCTCGTCACCGAACTGCTCTACGGCGCCGCCTACTACCGGCGGCTGCTCACCCCCCGCATGGCCGACGCCGAGCACATCAGCGCCATCGTCGACCTCGCAATGACCGGCCTCGCCCCATCGGCCGGCACACCCGCTCAGTAGCAGGCCCCATTAGTTCCGGCCGCCCTCGCACATGCCGCCTGCGCAGGCGCTCACGGTTTGTGCGCGGTGGTGAGGAAGTCCAGGACGAGGGGGCTGGCGTGGGTGCGGTACTCCTCGAAGTAGGCATGCCGCGCATCGGGGATCAGGTGTAGCCGGGCGTCGGGGATGCGGTCAGCGAGCAGGGGTGCGTTGGCGGTGGGGTTGAGCAAATCGTCGCTTCCGTGGACGACCAGGGTGGGGGCGCTGATGTCCGGCAGGAGGTCCCAGGCGTTGTGCCGGTTGCTCGCCACGAGGTGGCGGCGCCGGGCATGGGCAGGCATGCGAGGGTCGCCGAGGGTGTGGTGCGGGCCGGGATGGGAGGCCAGCCATCGAGGGGTGTACATCAGCTCCAGCAGGGCCTGCCGCGCGGCTTCGGGCTGAGGTTGCGCCAAGGCTCGGCGGACGTCGTTACCGCGTTCGACGCTGTGCGGGCCACCCGGTGAAGTGCAGCCGAGAACCAGAGCTCCAACCCGGTGCGGATGGCGGGCCGCGATCTGCTGGGCCACTCGTCCGCCCATGGACGTGCCGTAGACGTCCGCCCGGTCGATGCCGAGTTCGTCGAGGACGGCGATCACGTCCTGGGCGAACTGTTCGGTGCTGTAGGGGCTGTCGGGCTTGTCGCTGTCACCCGTGCCGCGATAGTCGAGCGTGAGGGTGCTGCGAGCGGGATGGAAGTCGGCACGAACCGCATCCCACCAGTGGTGGTCGTTGGCCTGGCCCGCCAGCAGGACCAGCGGCGCCCCCTGGCCCTGGAGCTGGTAGGCGATGCGGGTTCCGTCCGGTGCCATGGCGTACGTCATCGACTCCCTCACTCCCGTGCCGTCAGGCAGAGTACCCGCGTGCCCCGGACGGTGGTCATGCTGAGTCCCGCGGGTGGTTGAGCGGGCTCACCTCATGGGCGTGAATTCGGGCAAAGTGAGGGCCGAATGGGCAGGTCGTCCGCCTGCGGCGGGCATGGCGCTGAGTCCGCGCAGCCTCTCGTTCCGCTCGTCCAGGGCCTGGGCGGTGGTCGGGAACAGTGCGGCACCGCCCTCCCCGACCAGCCCCTGGTTCAGAGTCACGAACTCACGGGTGTCGCGTTCGTAAGCGGCGAAGCCCGCGGCGTGGTCCCGATCGGCCAGGGAACCGGCGAGCATGTACGCGCCGACGAGCGCGAGGCTGGTGCCCTGCCCGGTCAGGAAAGAGGGTGCGTATGCGGCGTCTCCGACCAGCGCGCCCCTGCCGCTGGACCAGCGGGGCATCCGGATCTGGCCGACTCCGTCGAAGAACAGGTCGTCCGCGTCGCCCATCGCGGCCAGCATGCCCGGGACCTCCCATCCCGCGTCGGCGAAGACCGCGGCGACCAGTTCCCGTTGGGCGTCCGGGTCCGTCAACGCGCCGGACGGCGGTTCCGGCCGAGCGAAGTTCAGGAACGCGTGCACTTCGTCGTCGTCCCCCACGGCGTAGAGCGCCGCGGCCCTGCCCGGCGTATTCCACATGACGGTCTCGTGGGAGAGCCCGAAAGTGTTGCGCATGGTGAACACGGCGAAGCAGTAGCCGAGGTACCGGTGGAACCGTTCTTCGGGGCCGAACAGCACCTCCCGGGTGCGCGAGTGCGTGCCGTCCGCACCGAACACCATGTCGAACGTACGCGTGCCGCCCCCGCGGAAAGTGACGTCGACTCCGGGGCCGGACTGATCGAGGCTGTCGATGGAGTCGTCGAACACGAACTCCACGTCGTCACGGACCGCCGTGTACAGAGCGTCGGTCAGATCACCGCGCCGCACCTCCAGGTCCCGTTCCGCGACGCCGCCGGTGACGGTGTGCGGGTCGATTGAGGCCACCTCGCCGCCGTCCCCGTCGAGGAAGGTCAGCCGCCGCGAGTCGACGTGCGCGTCCCGCAGGCGCGGCAGGATCCCCATCCGCCGGACGACCTCCAGTGCGGTGCCGCGCACGTCGACGGGATAGCCGCCGCTGCGAAGCATGCCCGCCTTCTCCACCACCGTGACGGCGTGGCCGTGGCGGTTCAGCCAGAACGCGAGGGCGGGCCCCGCGATGCCGCCCCCCGAGATCAGGACCTTGCGCTTCGGCGCGGTACGGGCGCCCGTCATCAGGTCAGAACGGTTCATGCCTTGGTTCCTTTGCTCATGGTGCGGACGGCGAACAGGGACAGCGCCGTGACGGCGCCGGCGATGGCGAAGCCGATGACGAAGGCCGATTCGGCCGGGACGTCCGACCCGGAAGGGGTTCCGGCGGTGAGGAAGGCGCCGCTGACCTGGGCGCCCGCGGCGAAGCCGATCACGCGCGTCACCAGGACCAGGCTGGTGGCCGTTCCGGTGTCGCCGTGCTCGACGGAGGTGGCCGTCCGGACGACCATCGCCGTGATGCAGACGCCGCTGGCCAGGGCGATCAGCGCCTTGCCCACGACGAGGTGCCAGACCTCGGTGTGCAGGAGCGCCAGGCCGACCAGCGTGGCCGCCATGACGCCGATTCCGGCGGTGACCACCGCACCCGCGCCGAAGCGCCGCACCGCGACCCCGCCGAGCGGCCCGCTGATCGCCGCCGTGACGGCGCCGGGCAGCAGGTACCGCCCGATGTCGGTGGAGCCGGCCCCGAAGCCGTACCCGTCGCCGGCGACCGCGAGCAGTTGCGGAACGAGGTACATCGACACCGCCGTGCCCACGCAGACGGCGAACGTGATCACGTACGAGCTCCATATCGGAGGCTTCGCGAGCAGGCGCAGATCGACCATCGGTGAGGCCGTACGACGCTCGACGGCCGTCCATCCGGCAATGAAGGCGGCGAGGACCAGGACGAGCGCGCCGAGCGCGAGCGGCCGCGAGCCGACGTCGGGCGCCACCGAGAGCCCGAGCATGAGCGTCAGCAGGACGCCGCTCAGCAGGACCAGGCCGGGCCAGTCGATCCGGGCGCCCGGACGGGCCGGCGGGTCGTCCGGCATCAGCAGGTGGACGAACAGGGTCGCCACGACGATCGCGAACGTCGGTATCGCGAACATCCAGTGCCGGGACAGCCCTTCCGCGATGGGCCCGGCGACCAGCGTCCCGAGCATGCCGCCGCCCACGAACAGCCCGCTGACCACCCCGATGGCCACCTGCGACTCCCCCGCCGGGAGGTGCTTGCGCACCAGGATGAACGAGAGCGGCATCGCGCCGACCATCGCGCCCTGCAGTACCTGCCCGAGCAGCAGCACCGGCAGGTTCGGCGCCAGCGAGGACACCAGGCCACCGGCCGCGACCACCGCCATCAGCCGGATCATGACGCGCTTGCCGCCGTGGCGGTCACCGAGACTGCCCGCGACGGGCGCGACGAGAGCACCGGTGATGAGCATCGCGATGCTGAGCAGCGCCCCTTGGGCAGGGCTCATCGACAGTTCGCGCTGCAGCAGCGGGAGCGTCGGCGCCACCACCGATTCCAGGGTGCCGGTGGCGGCCGCCAGCATGCCGAGGGCCCAGACGGGGGTCTTTCGTATGCGGACTGGGGGAACGGGGGGAGCCAGGGTTGCGGGCATGGATGTCCATACCTCCTTCGTCGTCGGGAAAGGTCGTTCGGGGCGGGAGCCGGGCGATGCGGCTCCCGCCCGCATGTGCGCTACGGCCGGCGGCGCACTGCAGGAAGGTGGGCTTGCGCGACCCGGACGGGTTCATGACCGGGGTGAACTTGCCGTACGGGGAGGGCGAGATCGACGCCCGCGAGAGCGTGCACGGAGCCCGCGCCGCGACCGCGCCGCCGCCGGACACCGCGCAGTTCGACCGCGAGACCGGGTGCGGAGGCCCGGGCCTCCGGCCTCTCGTCCGCCTTCCGCTTGCCTCTGCGTAGCCGCATCATCCGCCCTTTCGTCGTCTCTCGGACCGAACGGGTGGAGTGTGCGAGGGCGGTTGCGCGCCGGGCGTCATACCCGGGAGCCGATGTGGGGGTGCTACGGCGGTGGGGGGTGGAGGAGGGGGCGTCCTACTCGCCCGGGGTCACCAGCCCCGATTCGTACGCGAAGACCACCGCCTGGGCGCGGTCGCGCAGGTCGAGCTTGGTGAGGACGCGGCTCACGTGCGTCTTCACCGTCTGCTCGGCGAGCACCAGCGTCTCCGCGATCTCCGAGTTGGACATGCCGCGGGCCACCAGGCCGAGGACCTCGGTCTCACGTTCCGTCAGTGCCTTGAGCCGCAGCGCGGGCTTGCCCCGGGCGGGGGGACGCTGCCGGGCGAAGTCCGCGATGAGGCGGCGCGTGACCGAGGGGGCGAGCAGCGCGTCGCCCGAGGCGACGACGCGCACCGCCGCGATGAGGTCGGCCGGCGGCGCGTCCTTCAGCAGGAAGCCGCTCGCGCCCGCCCGCAGCGCCTCGTAGACGTAGTCGTCGACGTCGAACGTGGTGAGCATCAGCACGCGCGGCCGGTGCGTCACGCCCGGCGGTGGCGCGAGGAGACGGCGCGCGCCCTCCAGGCCGTCCATCTCGGGCATGCGGACGTCCATCAGCACCACGTCGGGACGGGTGCGCCGGCTCAGCTCGACGCCCTGCGCGCCGTCGGCGGCCTCGCCCACCACCTCGATGTCGCTCTGGGCGGCCAGCAGTGCGGCGAAGCCGGCCCGCACCATGGCCTGGTCGTCGACGATGATGACGCGCGTCGTCACGTTGGGTCCCTTTCCGTCAGGGGGAGCCGGGCGGCCACGCGGAAGCCGCCGTCCGGCAGCGGCCCCGCTTCGATGGTGCCGCCGCCGAGCCGCACCCGTTCGCGCATGCCGACGAGGCCGTGCCCCGTGCCGCGCTCCTCCAGCGGCGCGGCCGGCGGCTCGGGCGAAGGCCCGTTGACGACGAGGACGGTGAGCCAGCCCCCTTCCTCCGCCACCGACACCCTTGTCGGAGCGCCCGGCGCGTGCCGCACCACATTCGCGAGGGCCTCCTGGACGATGCGGTACGCGGAGAGCCCCACCGCCTCGGGCACGTCGGCGTCGCAGGAGGCGAACTCCACTGGGACGCCCGCCCGGGCCGTCGCCTCCACCATCGGCCCGATCCGCTTCAGGCCCGGCTGGGGCGCGAGCTCGCCGTGCGCCTCCTCGCTCCGCAGCACGCCGAGGAGCCGTCGCATCTCGCCGAGCGACTCGCGCGCGGTCGCCGCGATGGAGGTGAACTCCTCCTGCACGTCTGGCGTCAGCCCGTCGAGGCGGTACACCGACGTGTCCGCCTGCACCGTGATGACGGACATGTGGTGCGCCACCACGTCGTGCAGCTCGCGCGCGATGCGGGCGCGTTCCTCCAGCAGCGTTCGCCGGCCGCGCTCGGCCTCGCTGATCGTCTCCTGCTCGGCCAGCCTGCGCTGCGCCTCGTACCGCTCGCGGAGCGCACCGCCGAGCACGAGCGCGACGCCGCTGAGAATCGTGAGCAGCGTCCCCCTGGCGCTCGTGCCGTGGGGCGCGACGAACCCCAGGCCGACGCTCGCGCCCGCCGTCGCCAGCCACACCAGCAGCAGCGTCCGGCGCGACTCGCGCAGGCCGAGGGCGAGGCAGAGGCCGATGTAGCCGACGATCTCCATGGGCGGAAACGGCCACAGGAGCCGCTCTTCGAAGTCGACGGTGAGCAGCGCGAGCGCCCCGGCCACGTCCGCGGCGAAGATCACGTACCAGGCCCGCAGCGGGCGGACGACGGCGAGCACCAGCGGCGCCGCCTGCGCGACGGCCAGCGCGCCCGCGACGCCGCCGTTCAGACCGTAGTCGACGCTGAGCACCGTGATCGTGGTGGGCAGCAGAGCGACGCACAGCACGAACGCCACCCCCCACGGAAGCAGCCGTACCGACCGACGCGACGCCCCCGCGAACAGCGCGCGCGGGGGTTCCTCGGACGTCATGAGCGCCAGCCTATGACCGGCCGCGCATGTCCAGAGGGGCCTGTATCGGGGTGGCTGATCCGGGGTGCGACAGAGTGGTCCTGCAACAGCGCATTCGTCCTACTCCCTCAGTCTCGTCCGTGCTGGCCGGGGAGGAGGGTAGAAAGGCGGTCGGGGCGGGTGCGTCACGCTGGGGAGCCAAGCCGGAGTGATACCCCGGTAGCCGGTGTCGTCCGCAAGGAGGAGCCCGGCACCAGATCGTCGCGGCGTGGTCCGAGCGCGGCATGCGGCCAGGCGAGATCCCACGGGCTTCAGTGACTTCCTTGCCCGTCCTCGGCGGCTTTCTCGCGGGTCGAGGTGAGCAGGTGGGCTCCGGTGTGGACGGCCTTCAGGGTCACGGGAAGCAGGATCGCGGCGTCGCGGAGTGTCCGCGCCGTGTCGCGGCGAACACCTGCGCGGCCGAGCGCGCGCCAAGCCCACAGGGAGAACGGCACGACGATCGTGGGTGCTGTCGCTACACCCGGGGTGTAGCCGCGTTGGCTGACGCTCAAAGCCAGGTGCCCGAGCCCGTGCACGCCGAAACCGGCCAAGGTGGCCTGATAGAGCCGGGACCTCCCGCCGGTCCGCACGCCGTCCACCGTGGCGGCGAGCATGAAAGCGCCCATGAGAGCGATGGCCGTGCGGGCGTGCGCGGTGGAGATCTCGCGACGCAGCCACACCGGCCCGGGAGCGCTGCCGCCCGCGTTCTTTCGTGACCAGGGAGCCATGGTGAACCATTCCTCGGCGTCGTTGGCCGCCCAAGCCAGCAGCAGCCCCCAGGTCACACTCCGACGGACCATCACGCCCTCCATTTCGTTACGAGTCGTACTGTAATATTGCTTGTATGGGCGAGGAACGCAAGGGCGCGACAGGACGCCGCGGCCGGCCGCGCAGCACCGACGTCGACCGCGCCGTCACCGCGGCGACGATCGAACTGCTGGCCGAACAGGGATACGCGAGGCTGACGATCGAGGCGGTCGCCGCGCGCGCAGGGGTGGGCCGGCCGGCGGTGTACCGGCGCTGGCCGACCAAGGACGACCTGGTGGTCCACGCCCTGGTCGAACAGGTGCCACCGCTGCCCGTTCCGGACACCGGCGACGTGCTGCGCGATCTGAAGGAAATGTCCGCCGGGTTCGCGCTACGGCTGGCCGGCTCCCCGCTCGGTCGAACCGTCCTTGCCGTGCACGCTGAAGCGGGTCGGCGGCCCGACCTCGCCGAGGTGCTACGACACCACTACCTGAACCCCAGGGACGCCACCATCCGCGCCTTGATCGAACGCGGCCTGGCCGAAGGCCACCTCGACCCCGCACTCGCCCCCGACACGATCCGCGACCTGCTCTTCGGCCCCCTCATCTACCACTGGCTCGTCACCGGCCACCTCACGACCGCCACAGCGAACAACCTTGCTCACGCCGCCTGCGCCGCGGTCAGCCGCACCGTGACGGCGGGGCCTGTTGCCCGGACGGAGCGCCGCATGCAAGGCTGAATCGTCCTCACGGGGACCCTCCGCCTCCACCGCGCACTCCGGGACTGGGCGGATCACTGCCGCTTGTGCCGCCTGCGACGACCACGAAGCCGCACTGCATGGTTGAAACGGCCAATAGAGGGACACCAGTGACTGATCACGCACGGGGGACGGCCGCCTGGCATGGCCGCATCGAGCATGTCCGCGGCGCCGACCTGGACCCCGACACCGCACAGACCTCGGGAATGCGAAGGTACGAGGCGATCTCGGGCAGGAGCGTGGGCTCGGAACGGCTCTGGATGGGCCGTACCCACGTCGGGCCCGCGACCAGCTCCGGCGACCATCACCACGGCGAGGCGGAAACGGCGATATACGTCGTCTCCGGCCGGCCGGTCTTCGTCTTCGCCGAAGGCGCCGAGGAGGTCCGAGTCGAGACCGGGCCGGGCGACTACATCTTCGTCCCGCCCTATGTCCCGCACCGTGAGGAGAACCCCTCCCCCGACGAGGAGGCGGTCGTGGTCATCGCACGCAGCACGCAGGAGGGAATCGTGGTCAACCTTCCCAGCCTGTGGGCGGACGTCGAACGTCCGACGGACACCTGACGGCCATGAAGGACGAGCACGGGCTGGCCATCGGAGCGGGCAGCCGCACCGCACTCGGACACTACGACAACGCCGTCCATGAACTGCTGCACTTCCGCCCGGAGGTCGACGCCGAAGCGAAGCGGGCGCTCGAAGCGGATCCCGACTTCCCGCTGGGCAACGTCCTGTCGGCGTACCTCGGACTTCTGGCCACCGAGCCCGAAGGCGCGCGGGCCGCGGCGGAGCGGTTCCGGCGCTTCCGGTCGCGCGTGGACGGCTCCGGGCTCCTTCCCCGGGAGCGGGCACACGTCGCGGCGCTCGAGCGCCTGGTGAAGGGCGACTTCCTCGGCTGCGGCCGCCTGCTCGGCCAGATCAGCGAGGAGTACCCGCGGGACGTCCTCGCTCTGTTCGTCGGCCATCAGATCGACTACTTCACCGGGGACGCCCGCGCGCTGCGCGACCGGGTCGGCGGTGCGCTGACGGCATGGAGCGAGACCGACCGGCATTTCGGCCCGTTGCTCGGCATGTACGCCTTCGGGTTGGAGGAGGCAGGGCACTACGACCGCTCGGAGGAGGTCGGCCTGCGCGCGGTCGGGCTCGACCCCAAGGACGTGTGGGGCATTCACGCGGTCGTCCACACCTACGAGATGCAAGGCCGGTTCCGGCGAGGAATCGCCTATATGGACGAACGTTCGACCGACTGGTCGACCGGCACGTTCTTCAACGTGCACGCGTGGTGGCACTATGCGCTCTACGCACTGGAGGCCGGAGACACGGCCCGGGCCTTGGAAATCTACGACGCCGTGCTCCACGGCCCGGAGTCGGCGGGCACCGCGATGGAGCTGCTGGACGCCGCCGCCCTGCTCTGGCGCCTGCTTCTCGAAGGCGATGACCAGACCGTGAGGTGGAACGCGTTGGCCGACGCCTGGGCCTCCAAGGCCCAGGAGCCGTTCTACGCGTTCAACGACATGCACGCGGTGATGGCCTTCGTCGGCGCCGGCCGCTTCAGCGACGCCGACCGGCTGATCGCCGACCGCGAGGCCTACCTGGCCGATCCCCTGCCCGACGTCACCAACCAGGCGATGACGGCACGGGTCGGCCTTCCGGTCTGCCGCGCCCTGGTGGCCTTCGGCCGCGGCGACCACGCCACCGCCGTCGAGCTCCTCGCCCCCGTCAGGCACCACGTCAACGAATTCGGCGGCAGCCACGCGCAGCGCGACGCGGTGCAGAAGACCCTGCTGGAGGCCGCCCTCCGCTCCGGCCGCCTCGATCTGGCCCGCGTCCTGGTCAGCGAGCGGATCAGCGTACGACCCTCCAGCCCGTTCAACTGGCTCAAGCACGCCGACGTCGCCGAAGCCCTCGGCGACGCGGCCACCGCGGCCGCCGCCCGGTCGCACGCGACGAGGCTGCGCCGGCCCTGAGCTCCCGAAACGCACGACGAGCCGGTCGGGGCCGGTGCGGCTCGGGCCGCACCGGCCGGGGGGAAGCGCTATACGCCAGACCACCTGGACGGGTTCGCTCAGCCCTTCCCACGCCACGCCCGTACGGAACACGTCATGGCGGTCCACGACCTGCTGCAACGCACCCAAGAACGCGTCCAGACGCTCACGTCCGTCGAACTCCAGGACCAGGGTAAGCACATACGCATCGCTGTCCCCGCCTGCGCCCCGCAGATAGTGGAAGAAGATGCCTTCCTGGAGTGGGGCCAGCGGATAGACGTCGGCCACGTTGGCCGCGCCGCCTTCCACTTGCGCCACCACGCGCTCCACCTCGGCGGCGGTCAACTCGACCAGCGGCAAAAGGTCGGGCGTGATCGAGGTGGCGTTCTCCGGAATGAGGTTGGGCGGGACCACGACCGGCTCGGGGCCTGCCACCGCGGCCAAACCCGCCACCGTCGGAGTCTGGAACAGCGCCCGCACCGACACCGAAACACCACGCGCCCGCAACCGCTCCACCAACGACACCGCCAACAGCGAATGCCCACCCAACGCGAAGAAGTCGTCTTCCACGCCCACCCGGTCCAAACCCAGGACCTCGGCGAACACCTGACACAAAACCTCTTCGCGCGCATCCGCCGGGCCCCGACCCTGGTCCACCTCATACTCGAGAGCCGGAAGCGCGCGACGATCCAGCTTCCCGTTGCCGGTGAGCGGCAAAGCCTCCAGCACCACCACAGCCGACGGGACCACGTACTCCGGCAGCTTGTCCGCAGGACCTCTTCACCCTGTGCGCCAGGTCTTCGCGGCCCTGGCCCAGAGTGGTGTCCGCAGGCACGATGTAACCGATCAGGCGCGGGTCGCCCGGGGTGTCCTCGCAGGCGAGGACGGTGGCCCGGGCGACCGAGGGGTGCGCGGCCAGGACCGACTCCACCTCACCGGGCTCGATGCGATACCCGCGGATCTTGACCTGGTGCCCGCGCGCCAACTGCACACCGGACACATAGAGCTCACTCGCAACCCCCGGCGGGACCAATTCCAATGCTTCGTCCAGCACATGAGTATGGGTATTGGCGACTGGCCGGCCGATCGGCACCATGCCGGCACCATCCCGGGACAAGCGGGTCGTCACCACGCCGATCGTGGTCTCCGTCGGACCGTAGTGGTTGAACACACCGCAACCAGCGTCCTCGGCCGCCCCGAGCAGCTCCAACCAGTCGGCCGAAGCCGCCTCGCCACCCAGAATCAATGACCGCGCTGGCAGCACACCTGCGAATCCCGCACTCGCCGACAACGCCGAAAAATGAGAGGGAACCGCCTTGATGAAATCAACTTCAAAGCGGTTCAGGTAATCGGCCACTGCACCGGCATCAGTCACCACATCCGCGGGCAGCACATGCAACTCGCCGCCGCTCACCAGGTTCGAAAACACCACTGTGTTTCCCAAATCCTGAACGGTGCCTGCAATAGCCCGAACCGGCCCGACTTTCCTTCAACCCGGAAACTCACCGCGGGCGGCACCGACGCGACGTAACTTGCCAGCCCTTTTTGGGTGACTCCGACACCCTTCGGCCGACCGGTGGACCCGGAGGTGTACATCACGTACGCCAAGGCGCCTCCAGGCACCTCCAGACCGAGAGGTGCCACCGGAAGACCGTCCACCAGGACCGCGACCGCCGGATCGTCCAGCGCCATCACCCGCACCCGACCGGCAGGCAGATCCTCGGCGACCTCCCGCGTCCCCAGGACGAGCACCGCACCCGCGTCGGCGATCATGAACGAGACCCGTCCTGCGGGCAATGCCGGGTCGATGGGCAGGTACGCGCCGCCCCGACGCCCGTCGCGTGCCCTCGCCGGCAGCGGAGGACTGATCGCCCACATCGTCCGGGTCGAGGCCCAGCACTTCGGCGAACGCCTGACACAACAGCTCTTCGGCCGTGCCGTTCGGCTCCCGATCGGGCCCCACCCGGTGATCCGGCGCCGGTAACGCACCGCGATCCCGCTTCCCGTCGAATGCAGCCACGTTCGCACACCCCACCGATTCGGCCGACTCACCAAGCAGCAAGTGCCGGCCGGCATCGAGGCATGTCAAGCACCGCCCGTTTTCGCTCAACAAAGCGGTGGCCATCGAGCCGACCGGTCCAGCACCGGAAAAAGCGCATCTGAAGGTGCGTCCGGTCGATCACGTTCTTCAGGCGGCAGAAGAGATCCGCGGTCCAACTCTGCTCCATGGCCTCGATCAGGCTCTTGGGGCGAAGGTCGGTCCAGTTCTTCTCGATGTAGTCGAGGCACTCCTGACGTCCGGCCTCACCGAACACCGTCTTCCACCCGTCCGGAACCTCGGCGAACACGGGCCACAGAGAGCGCTGCCCTTCATCGTTGACCAGGACAAAGAAGTTGGCATCGGGATCGTCGAACGGATTCATTACCCACCATCTCCTCGTGTTCTCGAGCAGATCAGTCGCCGCTCACTATGCAGGAGAGGTACGAACTGATCAACAGCTCATCTCTCGCCGACACCGCATCCCCCGGGCAATCGACACAGACATCATGCGGTACCCACCCGACATGCGTTCAACTGGGCCGATGCAGCAGTTGAACGCCCTCCGGGGAACTGGTCGCGACCGACGCCGACCACTGTTCAACATCCTCAAGATGACCACACGCCTCGCCTAGCACTATTATCGGCATTTTCTGTTTTGGACCTGGATGTGGTGGTGTCTTAACTGGCGTTTCCACGGGTGACGGCAGGGCCGAAGCAGGCAGAGGGCCAGTTCGAGTTCGCCTTGCTCGTTGGGGACGAAGCTGCGGCGCACCAACAGCCAGTGCTGGAACGGGCGCGCCGAGATCGTCGCGGACGTGGGTTCCAGGCCGGCCATGACCCAGTCGCGGTGACCGCGTCAGCGCGTGAACCGCCATTGCCGCATCCGATGCCAGCCCCCAGTGATTGACTCTTCGGCACGGCCACCACGTATCCGATCCGGCGTTCCTCCAGGCAGCGGCGAAACTTGTGGTCCTGCCCATAGCCCTCGTCCGGGCCCTGGTCAGCATCGCCTGCGCCAGCGGGGGCTTGGTCATGAGCTTGACCTAGTTGGGAAGCCGACGCGGGCGCACCGTTGACGGTCGGGCAGCGGCGATTTCGCCAGATACAGCTCACCATCGCTCAACGTGCGCCCGCCCAGTGCGACACACCAAGCCATCTGGGCGCATGGGCCGAGACAGCCAAGCGCATTCCGGACAAACAGTCTCCCTAATATGGCGGTGTCCGCACTAAGGAAACTCGTTTACGCTGGAGGAAACCGTCCTCCGGAGTCGAAAGCGCCGCAGAGGTAATCGGTCTAGTCGGAAACTTCTCCGGTCGCTGACCGAGCGTACGGAGCATCTTCGGTACCTGGCGGTCACCGAACGCCAGGAAGGGTCGTCGCAGCTAGACACCCTGCACGATGCGTTGAAGCACCTGAGGCACCGCACGACGTAGCGGGCAGGCCGGAAAAAGGTCCAAGGTCGCCACTTTCATCTCGTGGCCGAGCACCCAGCATGCAGAGGCCAGCGGCACCAAGAGAAGTGACCGTGCAAAGGCGTGGTGGTGAACAGAACTCGCATGGCCGCACCGGCATGGTGGTGAGGAAGATCCGCCAGCTCAATTGGCTCCGCGAAAGCGGAATGTCGGTATGGCCGGTTTTGACACTCTCTGACCCCTGCCCTGGGCGCGCCCGATGCGAGACACTTCCTTGTGCACGGAGAGCGAATCCCCCGACGTGGGACAACGTTTGGAGAGCCGATGCCGCATATCGCCCTGGGGAACGACGCGTCCGGAATCATCTCGCTGTTCGCCTACCGGCCCGAGACCGCCCGCCCGTTGAGCGAGCTGGCCGAAGTGCTGCTGCGCGGTCCCAGCTCGCTGAGCCGCGGCGAGCGGGAACTGATCGCCTCCTACGTCTCGTCCCTCAACGAATGCGAGTTCTGCACCACCTCGCACGCGGCGTTCGCCGCTGCCCAGCTCCCCGAGGGCATCGCGCTCGTCGACCAGGTACGGGCCGACCTCGAGAGCGCGCCCGTCCCGGCGAAGCTGAAGGCCCTGCTGCGGGTGGCCGGCGCCGTCCAGCGGAGCGGGCGCGACGTGCGGCCCGAGGACGTGGCCGCCGCCCGCGCCGAGGGCGCGACCGACGTCGAGGTGCACGACACGGTCCTGATCGCCGCCGCGTTCTGCATGTTCAACCGGTACGTGGACGGCCTCGGCACGACGCTGCCCGACGACCCCGCGGAATACGCGGCGTCCGCCGACGCGATCGTCACCGGCGGATACCTGGCCATACTCGGCCGCCCGGAGGCGCACGCCGAGACGTAAAAGGTCGAGTCGCCGAAGCGAGCCCGAACGTGCTGAGGCGGAGCTGGTTCAGGGTTCGGTCGGCGTCCCAGCTGTTCCTCGGGTTGCAGTTGGTGGCTCACGTCGATTCGGCAATCGCTTCTCCCCCGACCTTCACAACATCCGCATCCCCGAGAGCCAGGTCTCCCACGCGGGCTTGAGCGACGCACGTTCGTAGCGGCCCGCTCCGGCCCGCGTAGGCTGACGTGCACTTGGTCAACGCCGCCCGAAACCCGAGCCACTACAAACCGGGGACGCGGGTTCCGTACGGCCTGGTTGACGAGTTACCAGGGCACCACGCCGGCGTCTTCGAAGAAGGAGCCGGTTGGGCCGTTGTCGGGCAGGGTGGCCAGGTGGATGGCTATGGCGGCGCCTTGCTGGGCGGTGCGGATGCCGCGGAAGCCGTTGAGATCGGTTGCGCAGTAGCCGGGGCAGGCGGCGTTTATCAGGATGTTGGTGTCGTGCAGTTCCTTGGCGTACTGGAGGGTCACGGCGTTGAGGAAGGTCTTGGAGGGCGAGTAGGCGGCGGAGATCGGGCCTACGGCCTCCACGGCGGACTGAGAACTCTGGCGGGTGAGAGACCCGACGCTGCTGGACATGTTCACGATTCGCGGTGCGGCGGACCGCCTGAGCAGCGGCAGCAGGGCGTTGGTGACGCGGATGACGCCGATCACGTTGGTCTCCACGACCGTTCGCATGGTCGCGGGGTCGACGGTCGTGGGCGTCTGTGGCATCCCACCGGTCACCCCGGCGTTGTTGACCAGCACGTCGAGCCGCCCGAAACGCTCGGAGAGCAGGGAGGCCGCGGCAGTGACGCTCTCGTCGGAGGTCACGTCGAGGGGTACCGCGAACGCGTCGACCCCCTCGGCGCGGAGCTTCTCGACGGCCGCCGAGAGCCGCTCCGGGGACCTGGCCCCCACGCCGACGGTGTGGCCGAGGGCGCCGAGCCCGACGGCGATCTCGTATCCGATTCCCTTGTTGGCGCCGGTGATCAGCGTGATCGTCTGTTCGCTCATATCCGAAATCCTGGCCGTACGGCCGAGAACACTCCAACACCGCCTGGGTAGCGTTCGATACCTCGCGGGTATTGATCCCCGGGTACGGTGAGAACATGGAGACGCGAGAGTTGCGGTACTTCGTCGCCGTCGCCGAGGAACTCCATTTCGGCCGCGCCGCCGAGCGCCTCGGGATCGCCCAGCCGCCCCTCTCGCGGGCGATCAAGCAGCTGGAACGCCGCCTGGGCGTTCAGCTTCTCGAACGTACCAGCCGTACGGTCGACCTCACCGAGGCCGGAAAGGTCCTGCTCAGAGAGGGCCGGGCCGCCCTCGACGCGGTCGACGCCGCCGCCCGCCGCACCCGCCGCGCCGCCGCCGGGGAGCCGAAGCTGGTGCTGGTCACCAAGGCCGGGGCGTCGAGTGAACTGCTGCCGAAACTCCTGGACGCCTACGCCGCCGAGCCCGGCGCCGTCGCCGTCGAGGTCCTGCTGTGCGGGATCGGCGAGCAGGAACGGCTGCTCCGCGACGGCCGGGCCGACGTGGGCCTGCTGCACAGGCCGTTCGACTCGACGACCGGCCTGGACATCGAGGAGCTGAGCACCGAGGGCCAGATTCTGGTCCTGCCGAAAGACCATCCCCTCGAAGGCCGTACGGACCTGCGCATGGCCGACATCGCCGACCTTCCGCTGCCACGCTGGCCGCACGGTGACGGCGGCTACCCCGACGGTCCGGGACCCGAGGTGCGCGACCACGCCCAGCTCCTTCAGCTGATCGCGCTGGGCAGGGCGGTGGCCCTACTGCCGGAGACCGCCCGGACCCATCTCCGCCGCGACCTGGCCTTCGTGCCGATCCTGGACGCGCCGACCGTCACCACCGTGATCGCCTGGCCGCCGCACAGCCGGTCCCTGGCCCTCGCCGGGCTGATCCAGACGGCCACCCGCCTTTAGAGCTGGACTCATTCGGCGAGGCAGCGGCAGCAGATGAGTGAGCAGGCGATGGCGGCGAAGGCCAGGAAATGGTCGCCTGTGCGTTCGTAGCGGCAGTGCAGGCGGCGGCAGCCGTTCAACCATGCCATCGCGCGTTCTACGACTCGGCGGTATCGGCCGAGCCTGGTGGAGAAGTCGATCAGCTCTGAGCGGAGCCAGGCAGGGTGAAGCGAGCGTTGCGTCCCTGGCAGGAGATGCGCCCTTCCCTTGAGCGTCCCTGGCCGGATCGTGTCATTTGGTGGGAGCAATCGGATGCCGGTGGGAGGATGTCAAGAGTTTTGTGATCGCTTCATGGGGGCAGCGATGGCAGAAGAGTGGGCGACCGTTCTCGCGGTCTACGAGGGAATCCAGACCGCCTACAAGGCCTACCAATCGATCAAGTCGGTTTATGACGGGTTCAGCGACCTCAACGAACTCATTAATCCGACCCATCCGACTCACGAAGAGCTCGTGATACAGAAGCTCGACCAGCTGCACACTGATTTCCAGGTGATCCAGTATCGGCTCGACGCCGTGGCCGAGGCGATCCGCAAGTTGCTCGACCAGCAGCAGCAGGCCTACCTCCTCCAGACCCGTCAGCAGTTGGAGCAGCTCAAAGGGCTCAGCAGGACGGCCGCGGACCAGGCGAGCGCCTGGGTTGCCGGCGACCGGACCGACGCGCTGCTGCGCGCACAGGCGGACGACAATTCGCGAGTCGCGGCCAACAGCATTCTGGAGGGGAACTCGTTCTTCCTCCGTCCCGTGCCCGGCGGAGAGACCTTCGACCACCGCATCGCCATCCCGGTCTACTTGTACGTCCTGACCGTCCGCCTCGGCGTTATGATCACCATCACCCGGCCCGTCCGGTTCAACAAACTGGCGCGCGAGGAGATCAGAAGGCACGCCGACCGGCTGGGCTGGATCATCGAAAACGCCGACCGGGCCATCGCGCCCGATGTCTATGGTCGGCCGGAGTCGGATCCCGGCCTTTTCATGGTGCAGTACAAATGCGTCGACAACATCAGCGGCTACACCACCGATCTGACCCGTGAAGACCACCTGATCGGCGGCCAGGCCGATTTGGACGACTACAAGGCCCGGCTCGACGAATCGCTCCGCCTTGAGGTACGGCACCGCACCGGCGTCGTCCTGCTGCTCAGCATGCGCGACGTCCTGGAGTACTGGGCGGCCGATCCGATGGTCGCGCGTTTCACACCGTGGAGCGTGGCCGTGCCCGCGGCCACGCTGGGGACACCGCCCGAGTGGCGTCCCTTCCGCGCCATCGCACCGTCCTCGTCCAGCGTCAAGGTCCTGTGGCCTGCACGGGACGGGTCGATCGGGTCCGCGACCCTGAACGCCGCGCAGTCCCCGGTCGCCTGGACCGTCGACCCGCCGGTGGCGCCCGCGGGCACCATGGACGGAGGCGGGCTGCCCGCCTGCGTCCCCGCACCGGGCCAGGCCAGCGTCTTCATCCAGGACCCGGAGCGGCGGCTGGCCGAACTGCGAATGGACCCCGCGCAGCCGTCCGGCTGGTCGGCCCCGGTCCCGGTGGTGACTCAGCCCGAGGCGCCCCCGCAGTACTTCCACCGGGATCACCTCTCGGTGACCGTCATGGCCCCCGGTGAGATCGCGTTGTTCTGGCGGTATCCCGGTCACCCAGGCGCGATCCACTGGCGCCGCCGGGGCGCCGACGGGACGTGGGGCGAGCCTCAGCAGGTCACACCCGACGCCCCCTACGGCAATGCACTGATCTCGGTTTCCCCAGCGCCCGAGGCCGCCTGGGTGTTCTACACCGCACGCGACGAGTCCATCTGGAGCACTCACCACGACCCGCGCGAGCAATCTGGCTGGGCGCCTCCCGTCCAGCTCGCTCCACCCGGTACCTATCGCGTCGCGGCTGTCTGCCCACGGCCTTGGCAGGTGCTGGTGTTCTGGACCGGCCCGAATCGCGCCGTGTACGGCCGGCACCTCGATGCCCAGCAGGCCGGGCAGGCGTGGAGCGAGCCGTTCCAGGTCGCGCCCCCGCGCTCGACCGGCTACCTGGCCACTCCCTCCGCGATCTGCCCCGCAGAGGGCGAGATCCGCCTGTTCTGGGACGCCGCCGACGGCCACATCCGGACCACCCATCACGACCCGCAACGCCCCTACGACCAGGGCTGGGCTCCGTGGTACCCCGTCGGCTCGCCACTTTTCGGCTCCCGCGATCCCGTGAGCGGCTCCTACAGCCTCGTGGTCACCGGCCGCGGGGCGGGGACCGTGAGCCTGTTCCGCCTTGATGCCCAGCGGGCCATCCAGGCGGCGCAGTTCGACCCGAACGTCGCCGATCCGGGTAGCTGGTACGACAAGATGCGCTCGCTGACCACCTCGGCAGGGCAGCTCGCCGCGCAACACCGTCCCGCCGACGCGGCCTCGGCCGCCCACGCCGGCATCGAGGCCCTGCTGGAAGGAGCGCCCGTCCTCGAAGGGACGCGCGATGACCTGGCATACGACCTCATCCTCCAGATCGCCTTCAACTCCGGCTACCTGCCTGCGGGTGACGCGGTAGAACCGGTCCGCCAGGCCGCGGCAATCGCTGAACGGCTGACAGCCCGGCATCCAGAGAACCTCGACTACGCCTACCGCCACCCCTGGATGCTGATCGTCCTGGCCCAACGCCTCGACGCCGCCGGACGACGCCCCGAAGCCGCGGCACCCGCCCACCAGGCCATCCACCGAATGCTGGCCACGGCCCCCGCCCTCCAGGGCACGCGCGATGACCTGACCTACGACCTGATCTTGCAGATCGCCTTCAACTCCGGCTACCTCGCGCCCGATGAGGGGGTGAGGGCCGTCCAGGACACGGTCGCGATCGCTGAGCGGCTGGCAGCCCGGCATCCAGAGAGCCTCGACTACGCCTACCGCCACCCCTGGATGCTGATCGTCCTGGGCCAGCGCCTCGACGCCGCCGGACGACGCCCCGAAGCCACCGAACCAACCCGCCAAGCCATCACCGCGCTACTCCGACTCGCCCCCACGCTCGAAGGCACACGCGACGATTTGACCTACGACCTCATCCTCCAGATCGCCTTCAACTCCGGCTACCTGCCGCCCGGCGACGCGGTCCAGCCCGTCCAGAGGGCGGTCGCGATCGCTGAGCAACTGGCATCCCGCCACCCCGACAATCTGGACTACGCCTACCGCCATCCCTGGATGCGAGTCGTCCTGGCCCAACGCCTCGACGCGGCCGGGCGACGTCCAGAGGCTGCGGAGCCGACGAGGCAGGCCTTCAAGGACATGCTGCGGCTGGCGGCGTCCTTGGAGGGAACGCGCGACGACCTGACCTACGACCTGATCTTGCAGATCGCCTTCAACTCCGGCTACCTGCCGGCGGGTGACGCGGTCGAACCGGTCCGCCAGGCCGTGGCGATCGCTGAACGGCTGGCAACCCGGCATCCAGAGAACCTCGACTACGCCTACCGCCACCCCTGGATGCTGGTCGTCCTGGCTCAGCGCCTCGACGCGGCCGGGCGACGTCCAGAGGCTGCGGAGCCGGCAAGGCAGGCCTTCAAGGACATGCTGCGGCTGGCGGCGTCCTTGGAAGGAACGCGCGACGACCTGACCTACGACCTCGTGCTGCAGATCGCCTTCAACTCCGGCTACCTGCCACCCGGTGACGCGGTCGCACCGGTCAGTCAAAGTGTCGCCATCGCTGAGCGGCTGACGGCCCGGCATCCGGAAAACCTGGACTACGCCTACCGCCACCCCTGGATGCTGGTCGTCCTGGCACAGCGCCTCGACGCCGCCGGACAACGCCCCGAGGCCACCGAACCAACCCGCCAAGCCATCACCGCACTGCTACGACTCGCCCCATCCTTCGAAAGCATGCGTGACGACCTGGTTCTTGACCTGATCGCCCAAGTAGGGACCGTCTCCGGCTATCTACCGCCGAACGAGGCTCTGCCAGTGCTGCAGGAAACGGCCGCGATCGCAGAAAGGGCCGCGGCCCGGCATCCCGACGACGCCTCCTACCGTGACAGGCTCGCCTGGATCCGCGAAGTGCTCGCCCAGCACCAGCCCCCCACCACGTGACCGTCCAGGCCTCACCACCGGTCACGCAATGATCGGGGCAATGCCCCTGGGCCGAGTCCGCCGCGCGGCATATGACTGGGCGAGACGGCTAGAGATCATCGCGAGCGAACCGCTGGTACCGGCGATCCGCTCGATCACGTGTGCGGCGGCGGACAGCCCCTAACTCCGTCCCCGACATCGTCCGCGCCGGTCAGGCCGAGCAGCACCGCATCGGCGAGCAGCCCAGATCAGGCGCTCCCTTAACGCGAACCGCAGGATCTTCCAAGCGTGGGCGGGGGGCCGGTAAACCCTACGGGGGTGCGGTACAGTCCGGTCGTAAGCGTATTGCCTACACCTACAAGGGGCATCATGGGCATCAGCTCCGAGCGCGACCTCGTCGACTTCCTCGTCACCTACACCCGGGACATGGCCATGTCAGAGGAGGAGCCCGGGGCGATCCTCGACCGCTACTTCGTTCCGGACTTCGAGTACTGCAACGATGGCCTGGTGATCGACCGGCAGCGGATGATCGACCACGTCCGCCCCGTTCGCAAGAACATCGACAAGGCGGCCATGGCAGCCGACGACCGCATCGGCGTGGAGATTCACCAGGCGCTGGTCCGCGGTGACCAGATCAGTGCGCGCTGGACCCTCCGCACAAGAATGCGCAAGGGCAAGACCTTCACCGCTGAGGTCTACATGTTCGGTCAGCTGGCACCCGACGGCCGGATCAAGCGGATCGACCAGACCAACAGGCCACTCGACGATCAGCAGTAGGTCCACCGCTCACGAGTAATGACCGCGGTCGGTGTGCCGCAGCAGCGCGGTCCTGAATTCCGCTTCCGATCCGGGTCGGCGCGTGCTTGACGCCGGCCCGGCGCCGGTGGTGGTGAAGCTGGCTGTGCTGAAGCCCGATGCAGCCGGGCGGAGATGCCTGTCAGCTGAGGCGCCGGGTCACAGCCCGGAGCGCCCGGTCCGACGAGTCGGAATGACCTACATGGTGTGCGGGTCCAGGTCGTTGCGGGCGCGTTCGACCGTGGTGTGGAGCTCTGCTGCCAGGTGGGGTATCCGGTCCCGAGGAAAGCGCGGCATGGGGGCCGCGATGGACAACGCGCCGACGACCCGGCCGGTTTTGTCGACCACGCACTTGCCGATGGCGCAGATCCCTGCCTCGGTGGCCTCCAGGTTCAGCGCGTAGCCGCTTTTCCGCACCCCGCGAAGCCCCTCCAGGAGTCGCTGGAACTCGGTGGTCGAAAGCCTGGCCCCGCCGTCCGCGGTGGACGCTCCGGCGGGTCGAGGCCCGGCATGGGGTGACGCCTCCTCGCTCAGATAGAGCTCGGCCAGTTGCGCGTCGTCGAGTTCGGCCAGGAGGGCCCGGCCACCGGACGACAGGTGCGCGGGAAGGATGGTTCCCTGCCGGTCACCGACGTGCAGAGCCTGATGGGACTCCACAGTGGCGAGGAAGCGCGTCTGCGTGCCGACCCGGACCATGAGGTTGACCGACTCGTCGACGCGGTCGCACAAGTACTCCATATGCGGAAGCAGGGTGCGGCGCAGTCGTTGCATGCGAGGCCCTCCGACGAGGCTCGAAGCCGACAGGGCGGGCCCCGGCAGATACGTGTGGTTGGCGTCCTGAACGGCGAACCCCCTGTACACGAGCATGGCCAGGAGGCGGTGCGCCGTGGAGCGAGCGGTTCCCAGCTCGGCCGCGGCCTCGCTCACCCGCAGTCCGCCCTGGTCGCGCAGTAGTTGCAACAGGTGCAGGGCGTTGTCCACCGACTGGAGCGGGTAGGGCGGCTTGTTCTCCATAGAAGAATAGTGTACCTCTATCTGGAATCTCGCTCGTATGGTGCGGTCATGTCTCCTGCTTCACATTCGAGCTCCCAGACGGGCCGGGCATCTTTCGACCGGAGCCACTCCCCTGCCGATGCCGCCGATTCCTCGCCCCAGGACCGGCTGTACGCGGACTTCACAGCCCAGCATCTGTCGCCGCTGTGGACACAGCGCGACGACCTCATGCCGGCATCTCCCACCCCGCGGGCGGCACCGCACGTCTGGCGCTGGGACCGAATGCTGCCGCTGGCCCGGCAGGCCGGAGACCTCGTACCCGTCGGGCGGGGCGGAGAGCGGCGCGCCATCGCTCTGGCGAACCCGGGACTGGGCGGCATGCCGTATGCCACTTCGACGTTGTGGGCGGCGATCCAATACCTGGGGCCGCGGGAGGAAGCGCCCGAGCACCGGCACTCCCAGAACGCGTTCCGCTTCGTCCTCGAAGGCGAGGGCGTGTGGACGGTGGTGGACGGCGATCCCGTCGCCATGAGGCGAGGCGACCTCGTGCTCACTCCGGGCTGGCGATTCCACGGCCACCGGAACGCCACCGACACGCCCATGGTTTGGCTCGACGGCCTGGACATCCCCTTCGCCCACCACACGGACACGGGCTTCTTCGAGTTCGGACCGGACGAGGTGAGCGTGGAGGACACCCCCGAGCTTTCGCGCTCGGAGCGGTTGTGGGCTCACCCCGGTCTGCGCCCGCTGTCCGAGATCGGTTCCCTGACTCACTCACCGATCGCCGCCTACCGGTGGGAGCACACGGACCGCGCCCTGTCCGAACAGCTGAAGTTGGAGAGCGAGGGGCATCCCGCCACGCGGGGCCCCGGCCACGCCGCCGTCCGCTACGTCAACCCCGCCACTGGCGGGGACGTCATGCCGACGCTACGGGCCGAGTTCCACCGCCTGCGCAGCGGCGGCAGGACCGCGGAGCGCCGTGAAGTGGGCTCCGCGGTGTGGCAGGTCTTCGCCGGCGAGGGACGCCTGACCCTGAACGGCGTCGAGACCCGGGTCGGCCGCGGTGACCTGTTCGTGGTGCCCTCCTGGACCGCTCTGCGGCTGGAGGCCGAAACCGAGCTCGACCTCTTCCGGTTCGCCGACACACCGATCTTCGAGCGGCTGAGCCTTGACCGCGTGTCCGAGGAGGGGCGATGAGACTTGCGACGCTGCGCACCGAGGACGGCACCCTCGCCGCCCGCGTGGACGGGGACGAGGCCGTGGAACTCGGGCTGCCGGACGTGGGGGCGGTGCTCGCCCGGCCCGACTGGCGGGAGTGGGCGCGCACCGCGCGCGGCGCCCGCCGTCGCCTGAAGGAGGCGCGGTACGCGCCGCTCATCCCGCGGCCGGGAAAAATCATCTGTGTCGGGCTGAACTACCGCACCCACATCAAGGAGATGGGGCGTGAGCTGCCGCGTCACCCGACGCTGTTCGCCAAGTACCCCGAAGCGCTGATCGGCGCGGGCGACGACATCCAGATCCCGGCCGCGTCGGACGCCATGGACTGGGAGGCGGAGCTGGCGGTGGTGGTCGGCGACCGGGTCCGGTCCGCCGATCCCCGGCGGGCCGCCGCCGCGATCGCCGGCTACTCACTGATCAACGACGTCACGGCACGCGACTGGCAGTACCGGTCACCGCAGTGGCTTCAGGGCAAGACCTTCGAGGGCAGCACCCCCTTCGGCCCGGTCCTGGTCACCGCCGACGAACTGGAAGGGGAGCTGGAGCGCGGACTGGAGCTGGTCGCCGAGCTCGACGGGACGGTCGTCCAGCGCGCCGACACCTCCGATCTGCTGTTCGATCCGGCCGCCCTGGTCGGCTACGTCTCCCAGATCCTCACCCTGAACCCCGGGGACGTGATCGCGACGGGTACCCCCGGCGGGGTCGGGCATGCGCGAAAGCCCCCCTCCTATCTCGAGGACGGCGCCGTCCTGGTCACCCGTATCGACTCCATCGGCAGGCTCGTCAACACGGCGCGGAAGTCCTCGTGAGCACGCCGGAGGACCAGTGGGCACGCTGGTCTGAGTGGGCGGAACAGGGTGAGGCACTCTTCGCCGCGCAGCTCGCAAGGCTGGACGACGCCGAGTTCGACGCTCCGAGCCTGCTGCCGGGATGGAGCCGCCGCCATGTCATAGCGCACGTCGCCTACAACGCGCGGGCACTGACCCGCCTGGTGGCGTGGGCGCGGACGGGCGAGGAGCGACGGATGTACCCCGACACCGCCGCCCGGGATCGGGAGATCGATGCGGGGGCGCGGTCGTCACCGGCGGAGCTGCGGGCATTGGTGCTCGACTCCCGGCGGGGGTTGCGCGAGGCCCTGGTCTCGCTTCCGCGGGAGAGGCGGTCGGCGCAGGTCGTCACCGCGCAGGGTCGCGCCATCCCGGCCACCGAGATCCTGTGGCTGCGCACCCGTGAGGTGTGGGTGCACACCGTCGATCTGGACGTCGGCGTCGGATTCACGCAGTTTCCGGACGAGTTGCTGGACGCGTTGCTGACCGACATCACGGCCGTCCGGGAAAGCAGAGGGCAGGAGCCGGCGCTCGTCCTGACGCCCGGTGACCGGACCCGGTGCTGGAAGGCCACGGCCGGCTCGTCGCGGCCGTTCGTGCTGACCGGTGCGATGGCGGAGCTCGTCGCCGCCCTGACGGGCCGTGGCCGCACGGGCGTCGCCTGCGCCGGCGGAGCCCTGCCCGAGCTGGGGCGGTGGCTGTGATGACGAGTAGGAACCGCGAGAGGACGGCGATATGAACGAGACGGCGCTTCGCCCTCCGCAGCGCCACGAGGTGCTGGTCGTCGGAGGAGGCATCGGGGGGCTCGCCGCGGCCCTCGCACTGGCCAGGGACGGCCACCAGGTGCACGTGCTGGAACGCGCCCCGGAGTTCGGCGAGGTCGGCGCCGGGCTGCAACTCGCTCCGAACGCCACGCGCCTCCTTCAGCGATGGGGCCTCATGGAGCAGATCGTCGCCGTGGGGGTGATGCCCGCGCGCATGGTCCTGCGCGACGCGGTCACGGGTGCGGAGCTCACCGGCCTGGAACTGGGCGAGGCGTTCCGCCGGCGGTACGGGGCCCCCTACGTGGTCGTCCACCGCAGCGACCTGCATCGCATCCTCCTGGAAGCGTGCGAGAAGGCCGGAGTCACGATGGAGACGGAGCGGCAGGTGGAACGGGTCGACACCGTCGGCGAGACGGCTCTCACCCACTGCGCCGACGGCAGCACGTACGAGAGTTCGGTCGTCCTCGGACTGGACGGGCTGAGGTCCATGCTGCGGGACAGGCTGGTCGGCGACGAGCCCATCGACTCCGGTTACGTCGCGTATCGCGGCGTCGTCCCAGCGGACTCGGTCGCGACGGACGTCGCCGCCGACGCGGTGGTGGCATGGATCGGCCCGGGCTGCCATCTGGTGCAGTACCCCCTGCGCGGCGGTGAGGCGATCAACCAGGTGGCCGTGCTGCAGACCGGCGGCACCGGGGCCCCGGAGCACGGCGGTCCGGATGTCGACGCCGCGTTCGCCCACTGCTGCGAACACGTCCGCAGGTCGCTGGGCATGCTCTGGCGGGACCGCCACTGGCCGATGTACGACCGTCCGCCCACGGACGCCTGGGTCGACGGACGCCTCGGCCTGCTGGGCGATGCCGCTCATCCCATGCTGCAGTACCTGGCTCAGGGCGCCTGCCAGGCGATCGAGGACGCCCACACGATCAGCATCGAGGCCAGGAGGCATACCGCTCCCGCCGGCGGCGGGACGGCCGTCGACTGGAACGCGGCGCTGCTGGCGACGCAGCGGGCACGCGCCCCGCGTACGGCCCGGGTGCAGACCTCGGCGCGGGTGTGGGGCGAGATATGGCATGCCGACGGGCTGGCCAGGTCGCTTCGCAACGAACTGTTCACCACCCGGCCAGGGGACGACTACCGGCACATCGACTGGCTCTACAGCGACGTCTCCCAGCGGGAGAGCGGGCACGACGACTGAAAGGAAGGATCATGGAACCCTTCAGCTCCGCGGTGTCGATCGCCGAAGCGGTCCGCTCACGCCAGGTGAGCCCCACCGAGGTCGTCGACCTCTACCTCGGTCGCATCGACCACTACGACGGGGAGATCAACGCCTTCGTCTGGCAGAGTCCGGAACAGGTGAGGGACGCCGCCAGGGCGGCCACGAGGGCCGTGACGGCCGGGGAGGACCTCGGCCCCTTCCACGGGGTTCCTCTACCGATCAAGGACCTCACCTCCGTGGCGGGGCAGCCGAACACCATGGGCTCGCAGGGGGTCCCGAACGCGCCCCGCCAGGGAAACGAACTGGTCGTCGATCGGTTCCTCGAGTCGGGTTGCATCCTCATGGGCAGGACCAACTCCCCGGAAATGGGCACGCTGCCCGACACCGACAACTCACGCTACGGCCCGACGGCGAACCCGTGGGACCACCGCCGTTCCCCGGGCGGCTCCAGCGGGGGCGCCGCCGCCGCGGTGGCCGCCGGCCTGGCCCCGCTGGCGCACGGCAACGACGGCGGCGGCTCGCTCCGGATGCCCGCGTCGGCGTGCGGCCTCGTCGGGCTCAAGCCCAGCCGCGCACGCGTCCCCCAGCTCGTCCAGTCCTGGTGGGAGTACTGCAGTACGGAGGGTGTGATCACCCGCTACGTGCAGGACACCGCCGCGATGCTCGATGTCATCTCCCGCCCGGACCCCCACGGCTGGTTCCAGGCGCCGCCGCCGGAACGGCCCTTCGCCGAGGAGCCGGGAAGGGATCCCGGCCGGCTCCGCATCGGCCTGATGGTCGACGCCCCCACCGGACTTCCCGTCGATCCGGAATGCGTCGAGGCCGCGACGGCCGCGGCGACCCTTTTGGAGGAGCTGGGCCACGACGTTCACCCGGTCTCGCCGGAGCTGCTCAGCGCCGAGGCCGCGCAGGGCTACGTGGACATGGTCATCCCCGGTTCCCTCTACGTGCACCCCTTCGACGACCCCGACCGCGCCGAGCCGTACAACCGATACCGCTGGGATCGGATGAAGCTGGTCAACGCCGGAGAGTACGTCCGGACAGCGGCCCTGCTGCAGACGGAGTCGCGCCGGATCGTCGCCCAGTGGAGGCGCGACTTCGACGTGCTGCTCACTCCCACCCTGGCCTGCCAGCCGCCCGAACTCGGCATCGTCCGGGCCGACGCCAACCGCGACGTCGAGGTCGCACAACCCAGCGCGCTGCTGATGGTCTCCTTCACCCTGCTGGCCAACGTCACAGGTCAACCCGCCATCAGCCTGCCGGTGCACCTCTCGGCGGCGGGACTGCCCGTCGGCGTGCAGCTCATAGGCGCGCCGTTCGACGAGGCGACCCTGCTCCGGCTGGCCGCGGCCCTGGAGGCAGAGACGAACTGGCCCCACACCGTCCCGGCCGACTACTGCTGAACCCACCCCATCCCGGTTAGGAACGCCCGAAATGCGCCACCACAGCCGCAGACGTGCCCCCATCCTGGGCGCCCTGCTCGTCCTCTCACTGTCCATCGCGCTCACCGCCTGCGGATCCTCCGGCTCGCAGGGCTCGGCGGGCACGGTCACCTCCACCCAGGTCGTCAAGGAATCGTCCGACGCCGTGAAGCGGGCGTACGCCGGCGCCGACTACACCGAACCTCCGACGGGCGGTCCTCAGGCGGACCCGGGCAAGAACATCTGGATCATCTCCGCCTGGCAGCAGGTCCACGCACTCGTCTACCAGGGCAGGGAGGTGGCGGCCGCCGCCGGTGCGCTCGGCTGGAGGACCCGGGTCTGCGACGGGCGCAACAACGAGAACGGCGGGTGGGGCGCCTGCGTCCGCCAGGCGACCGCCGCCCGGGCCGACGGGATCGTGCTGCTGGCGGTCGACTGCGCCCCGGTGCGGCAGGCGCTCGTCGAGGCGAAACGCGGGGGCGTCGAGATCGCCTCCTTCAGCGGTTTCGACTGCGACGACCCGACCCAGGGCGGCAGCAAGCCGCTGTTCGACGCTTCGGCGCGGTACGCGACGGCCACGCCGACGCTCGCCGACTTCTACACCCGGATGGGCCGGCTGCGCGCCGACACCGTCATCGCGAAGACCGAGGGCAAGGCGAAGATCCTGCACGTGTCGTTCGAGGACATCGCGATGGGCGAGTACCAGGCCAAGGGCTTCACCGACCGGATCGCCGCGTGCGGCGGCTGCGAGATCGTCGACTCGGTGAAGATCTCGCCGGCCGACGTTCCCTCCATCCGCCAGAAGTTCGAGACCGCGCTGTTGAAGCACCCGCAGGTGGACGTGGTCACCGTTGACATCGATCACTTCTTCGTCGCGGGTGTCCAGCAGGCCCTGGTCTCGGCGAACCGGCCCGGCCTCCTGGTGGTCGGCGGGGAGTGCCAGATCGACAACATGAACTACATCCGCAGCGGCAAGGGGCAGCAGATCTGCTACGGCTCCTCGGCGGGATACCGGGCCTATGCCACGGTCGACGCGCTCAACCGGGCCTTCCACGGGAGCCCGTCCACCACAGCGGGGGTCGGGCTGCAGATCGTGGACAAGGGCCGCAACATGCCCGCGCCGGAAGCCGAGTACACCGGCCCCATCGACTACGCCGGCCTCTACAAGAAGGCCTGGAACCGCTAGGGCGGTGCGGAGGTGCCCATCATGTCCACCACATCCGCCGGCCGATCCGGCCCCGAAACCGCGGTCGAGTTGACCGGCGTCTGCAAATCCTTCGACGGCGTCCGGGTACTCGACGCCTTGAACCTGCGGGTGGAGCAGGGATCGGTTCACGCCTTGCTCGGCGGCAACGGGTCGGGGAAGTCGACCACGTTGAAGATCCTGGCCGGCGTGTACGGCGCGGACCAGGGGGGAACGATCGCGATCCACGGCAGGCGGTACGGCACCGAGTCGTACTCCGCGACGGTGGCGCGCTCGTCCGGCCTGCGGTTCGTCCACCAGGACCTCGGACTGATCTCCGAGCTGACGATCAGCGAGAACTTCGCCCTGGACGAGGGGTACCCGCGATGGGCGGGACCGGCGATCTCGTGGCGGCGGTTGCACGAACGAACGCGCGAGCGGCTGCGGAGGGCGCAGGTCGACCTCGACCCGCGGACCCTGGTGCGCGACCTGCGCCCGAGCGACCGGACCCTCGTCGCCATCGCCAGGGCGCTGCGCGACGTCGACGAGGGCGACCACGTGACGCTGGTCCTGGACGAGCCCACGGCGAGCCTGCCCCGCCACGAGGTCTCGCTCCTGCTGGAGGCGCTGCGGCGCTGCCAGGCCCGAGGACAGACGATCATCTATGTCAGCCATCGGCTGCCCGAGGTGCTCAGCATCGCCGACCGGATCAGCGTGCTGCGCGACGGCGCGGTGGTCGCGACCGCCCCGCCCGAGGAGCTGGACGAGGCCCGGGTGGTCGCGCTGATGGCGGGCGAGGCGGTCCGAGCCCATGCGGGGCGGGACGCCCGTGCGCGAACCGTCCCGAAGGACCGGGCCGCCGAACCGCCGGTCCTGCGTGTGAGGGGCCTCGCCGGGGGCCCCCTGCGCGGAGTCGACGTCGAAGTCCGGCAGGGGGAGATCGTGGGAGTGGCGGGCCTGCTCGGGTCGGGCCGCACCACCCTGCTCCGGGCGCTCTTCGGCGGGCTGCCGGCGGGCGCCGGCCGGATCGAGATGGGCGGCGCGGTGGTCAGGAACCGGACCGTGGCCGCCGCCATGCGCGCAGGCATCGCCCTGGTACCCGAGGACCGGGCACGGGACGCGGCGTTCGCGGACCAGCCGCTGTGGCAGAACATCTCCGCCACCGTCGTCGGCGAGTACTGGTCGGGCTGGCGGATGGAGCGCCGCGCCGAGCGGCGGGATGCGGCGGGCCTGATGGAGCCCTTCGCCGTCCGGGCCGCCGGCCCCGACGTCGCCTTCGGCGCCCTGTCCGGAGGCAACCAGCAGAAGGCCGTGCTCGCGCGGTGGTTCCGGCTCGCTCCGCGTCTGCTGCTGCTCGACGAGCCCACGCAGGGGGTCGACGCGGTGGCGCGCGCGGAGATCCATGCGCTTGTCCGCGAGCACGTCACGAGCGGCAACGCGGCGCTGGTCGTGTCGTCGGACTTCGAGGAGCTGGAAGGGCTCTGCGACCGGGTCGTCATTCTGCGCGAGGGCGTCAACGCCGACGAACTGAGCGGCGACCGGTTGACCGAGGCGGGCATCGCCGCCGCCACCCAGATCACGTGAAGGGACCTTCAAGATGGTCAACGTCAACGGCCGGACCGGCCGCGCCGCGGCATCGGCTCCGCGCGTGGCGGACCCGGTGGACGACACCGAGGAGAAGACGGTGAAGGAGCCGAGGCCGGGCGCCCGGCGAACCGCCACCGCCGCGGTCGAGCGTTACGGCCTGCTGCTCATGCTCGTCCTGATGATCGTGGTGTTCGCGAGCCTGCCGGAGTCCGGAGCGGCCTTCCGGAGCTCGGCGAACGTCCAGGCCCTGCTCGCCAACCAGGCCGTGGGGCTGTCCGTCGCGCTGGCGCTGCTGTTCCCGATGGCCGCGGGGTTCCTCGACTTCTCCGTCGGCGCCGTCAGCGCGACCGCGTGCGTCGTCGCAGCCGCCGGGATGTCGCGCTTCGGCCTGCCCGCGGCGGCGGCCGTCGCGCTCGCACTGGCGGCGGGCGTCCTCGTCGGTGGCGTACTGGGGGTGCTGGTGGCGCGTTTCGCGATGAACCCGTTCATCGCGACCCTGGGCATGGCGACGCTGCTGGGCGGCGCGATCTTCGCCTACACCGACGGCATGCAGATCACCGAGGGCATCTCGGGAGGGCTGACCGACCTCGGCTCGCTGACATGGTTCGGCGTGCCGCGGGTCGTGGTGGCGGCTGCGGGACTGGCGGTCGCCGTGTGGTTCGTCATCGGCCAGACGCCGCTCGGCCGCCATCTCTTCGCGGTCGGCTCCAACGCGAACGCGGCTCGGCTGGTCGGCGTCGACGTCACGCGCGTCCAGCTCACGTCGTTCGTGCTTTCCGGCCTCGTGGCCTCGGCGGCGGGGGTGCTGCTGCTGGCGCGGCAGGGCGCGGCGACCTCCGACAGCGGGATGAGCCTGCTCTTCCCGGCGCTCACCGCGGTCTTCCTCAGCACGATAGTGATCGATCTGGGACGTCCCTCGGTCCTCGGGACCGTCATCGGGGTGCTCTTCGTGGCGGTCAGCGTGAGCGGCCTGACGCTGGTCGGCGCCCCCGCCTGGGTCAGCCAGGTCTTCAACGGCGCCGCGCTGCTGGCCGCGGTGGGCATCACCGCCTGTGGCCCATGCTCCCCCTGTACTTCGGGACCGCGCCCTACTGGGTCGCCTGGGCGGGGATCGCCGTCCTGGTGTGGTGCGGGGCCCG